>CAZFWQ010000095.1:0-8716 GCA_964522755.1 uncultured Oscillospiraceae bacterium
AAATTTGACAACAAAAAAATCAGGAAAGGCTTTATTAGTAAGCGTTTCCTGACTTTAATTAGGTCGGTTTTTTAGCTTGAAGTGTTGAAAACCCGATTTGAATCGGCTGGATGAAAACGAAATGAAAACCGTGCAATGCCGAGAAAATGAGATAAAACGAGCATTATCGCGAGAGAAGCGCATGCAGATGAAATATACCGGGTTTTTTCGTTGCGCTTCTCACGATTCTGTACTACAATGAAGACCACCGCAGGAAAAGCGGTGGTTTTTTCTTGAAATCGACGGTGAAAGCCGTGGAGCAAATGGAACAGGAGGGTCATTCATGAAAACGTTCATGGCGAAAGCCGGGGAGATGAACAGAAAGTGGTATGTGGTTGACGTGGAAGGCAAAGTGCTCGGCCGTGCGGCCAGCGAGATAGCCAAAATCCTCCGCGGCAAACACAAACCCGAGTACACGCCGCATACGGACACGGGCGATTTCGTCATCGTGCTGAATGCGCAAAAGATCGTGCTGACAGGCAGGAAGCTGGACCAGAAGATGTACCGCCGCCACACGGGGTATATCGGGCACCTGAAGGAAATCAGCGCCCGCCACTATCTCGACAAGCAGCCGGAACGCGTGTTCGAACTGGCCGTGAAGCGCATGCTTCCAAGCAACAGCATGGGCCGGGCCATGTACAAGAAGCTGAAGGTCTATGCCGGCGGTGAACACGAGAACCAGGCCCAGATGCCCGAAGTGCTAGTGCTCGATATCTGATTGAGGGGAGGAACCAAACATGGCGAAGATTCAATACTACGGAACCGGCAGACGCAAGAAGTCGATTGCCCGTGTCCGGCTGGTACCGGGAACAGGCGACATCCTGATCAATGAACGTACTCTGGACGACTATTTCGGCCTGGAAACCCTCAAGGTGATCGTGCGCCAGCCACTTGTCGCCACCAAGACGGAAGGCCAGTTCAACACCATCGTCTCCGTCCGCGGAGGCGGCTTCACAGGCCAGGCCGGCGCAGTCCGGCACGGCATTGCCCGCGCATTGCTGCAGGCGGACCTCGAGCTCCGTCCCACGCTCAAGAAGGCCGGATACCTCACCCGCGATCCAAGAATGAAGGAACGCAAGAAATACGGCCTGAAGAAGGCCCGTCGCGCGCCTCAGTTCTCCAAACGCTGATTGTTTCCGCCCTTCCTTACGCTGTCAATCAAAAGCACACAAGGGGGTGTCCCGAAAGCGTCAGCTTTCCGGATGCCCCCTCGCCTATTCATGGGGTGACATCACATGCAGGGCGGAAATCCGGAAAGGGGTCATTCTGTTGGAAAAATTAATCATTGGAGGCAAGTACAGGCATTTCAAGGGCAACGAATACCGGGCGCTTCACTTGGCAAAGCATTCGGAAACACTGGAATATTTTGTTGTATATCAAGCCCTGTACGGGGAATGCGGCATCTGGGTGCGCCCGCTTGAAATGTTTCTGGGTTTCAAGGAAACGGATGGCGTTTTGACGAAGCGATTCCAGGCTGTTGACGAGTAGCGGGAAAACATCATGGACAGGATTGCATTCAAGATTGACCTCAAGATTTCACTCGTGGGATGGACATTGGAAAGCGTTTTCGCTATAATAAAAGAACAAATGTTTTAATACTGCGACCTATTCAGGATATCAGACTGCATTCCGCATCCGGGAGCAGAACCGGAGTCCGGATGCCGAACCGGAGTCCGGATGCCGAACCGGTGTCCGGATGCCGAACCGGTGTCCGATTCCCGAACCGGAGTCCGGATGCCGAACCGGAGTCCGGATGCCGAACCGGTGTCCGATTCCCGACCTGATGTCCGGAACCGTTGGCAGCCTTCCCGGAGAAGCGTGAAGCAGGGAGCTTAGCTATGAAAGATACAATTTATGTAAAGGGTGCCTGCGAGCACAATCTGAAAAACATCGACGTGGAGATTCCGAGGGACAAACTGGTCGTTATCACCGGTCTGTCCGGGTCCGGCAAATCATCGCTGGCATTCGACACGATATACGCCGAAGGTCAGCGCCGATATGTGGAATCTCTCTCCGCCTATGCGCGCCAGTTTCTGGGCCTCATGGAAAAGCCCGATGTGGAATCCATCGACGGGCTGTCGCCCGCCATTTCAATCGATCAGAAGACGACCAGCCGGAATCCGCGTTCCACCGTGGGTACCGTCACGGAGATATATGACTATTTCAGGCTCCTGTTTGCGAGAATCGGCATTCCGCATTGTCCGGAATGCGGCAAGGAGATTTCGCAGCAGACCGTGGACCAGATGGTCGACGCGATCCTCACGCAGCCGGAAGGCACCCGAATCCAGATCCTCGCGCCCGTCATCCGCGGACGCAAGGGTGAATATACGAAGCTGCTGCAGGATGCGAAGAAGAACGGGTACGTACGCGTCCGCATCGACGGCGAGGTCATGGACATCAATGAAGAGATAAAACTGGACAAGAAAAAAAAACACACGCTGGAAATCGTCATCGACCGCCTCATTGTCCGGCCCGATATCCAGAAAAGGCTCACGGATTCCATCGAGACGGCGCTCAACCTTGCCGGGGGCCTGCTGCTCGTGGATGTTGCAGGCCAGCAGGAACTGATGTTCAGCATGAATTTCGCCTGCCCGGAATGCGGCATCAGCATAGAGGAGCTGGCGCCCCGCATGTTCTCGTTCAACAATCCGTACGGCGCCTGTCCAACCTGCACGGGACTTGGAGCGATGCAGAAAATCGATCCGGACCTCGTGGTCATGGACAAATCCCTTTCCCTCGCAGATGGCGCCATCAATGTCGGCGGATGGAATTTTTCGAACGAGGACGCCTATTCCCGCATGTATCTGGACGCATTGGCCAAACATTATGTATTTGATGTTCATACCCCATGGGAAAAGCTCCCGCCGGATATTACGCAGAAGATCCTCTACGGTACAAACGGACAGAAAATCAAAGTGGAATATGCGAAGGAATACGGCAGCGGCACGTTCATGACGGCCTTCGAGGGCGTCATCAACAGTCTTGACCGGCGTTACGCGGAAACAAAGTCAGAAGGAATGAGAGAGTATTACGAAGCCTTCATGAGCAACATCACCTGTCCGGACTGCGGTGGAAAGCGCCTGAAAAAGGAAAGCCTGGCGGTCACTGTCGGCGGCCGGAACATCAATGATGTCACGACCCTTTCGGTCATCGATTGCGACAGGTTTTTCAAGTCCCTTTCATTCAACAGCAGGGAAACCATCATCGGCGGGCAGATCATGAAGGAACTGGCCGCAAGGCTGGGGTTCCTCAACGATGTCGGGCTGGACTACCTGACCTTGTCCCGGACGGCCGGAACCCTTTCAGGCGGCGAGGCCCAGCGCATCCGGCTCGCCACGCAGATAGGGTCCGGGCTTCAGGGCGTCCTGTACATCCTGGATGAACCCAGCATCGGCCTGCACCAGCGGGACAACGACCGCCTGCTGAAAACGCTGAAGCGCCTGCGCGACCTTGGAAACACCCTCATCGTCGTCGAACATGACGAAGACACCATGTACGCGGCGGACCACATCATCGACATGGGTCCGGGAGCGGGTGAACATGGCGGGTACATCATCGCCCAGGGAACGGTGGAAGAAATCAAGGCGAATCCGAATTCCATCACGGGAGCCTACCTGAGCGGGCGGTTGAAAATCGCCCTGCCGTCCGCCCGGAGAAAAGGGGACGGGCGATTCCTGCGCATTCTCGGCGCGGCGGAAAACAACCTCAAGGAGGTGGACGTGGACATTCCCCTGGGCGTGCTCACATGCATCACCGGCGTGTCGGGTTCCGGCAAAAGCTCGCTCATCAACGAAATCCTTTATAAAAAACTCGCCCAGAAGCTGAACAAGGCAAAGGTGAAGCCCGGAAAACACCTTGACATGCTGGGACTGCAGCACCTGGACAAGGTCATCGAAATCGACCAGTCCGCCATCGGCCGGACCCCGCGCTCTAATCCAGCCACCTATACGGGCGTGTTCGACCTCATCCGGGACCTGTTCGCCAACACGACGGATTCGAAGATGCGCGGCTACACAAACGGGCGGTTCTCCTTCAATGTGCGGGGCGGCCGCTGCGAAGCGTGTGCCGGCGACGGGATCATCAAGATTGAAATGCATTTCCTGCCCGACGTGTATGTCCCGTGCGAAGTCTGCAAGGGAAAGCGGTACAACCGGGAAACGCTCGAAGTCCATTACAAGGGAAAGAGCATTGCCGACGTGCTGGACATGACGGTGGAAGAGGCGCTCTCCTATTTCGAGAACATCCCGCGCATACAGCGCAAAATGCAGACGCTGAACGATGTGGGCCTCGGATACATCAAACTCGGCCAGCAGGCCACCACCCTCTCCGGCGGCGAAGCGCAGCGGGTGAAACTTGCCACCGAGCTGTCCAAGCGCGCCACCGGCCGCACCATGTACATTCTTGACGAGCCCACCACGGGGCTGCACATGGCCGATGTGCACATGCTCACCGAAGTCATCCAGCGGTTGGTTGATGCAGGCAATTCAGCCGTCGTGATAGAGCACAACCTGGATGTGATCAAGATTGCCGACCATATCATCGACCTTGGCCCTGATGGCGGGGATCGCGGCGGGTGCGTCGTCGCCCAGGGGACTCCGGAGGAAGTGGCAATGGCGAAAGGATCATACACCGGCCAGTTCTTGAAGAAAATTCTGGAACGGGACCGCCAGCAGCCATGATCGCTGTGGTATCATGGGGATGGTCCCGCTTCGAATCATGCCTGAAAAAGTGCATCTTTAGTGAATAGATCGGGAAATCCCGCCATGAAACGGCATTTTCCGGCCAACCGATATTGAAAGGGGCGACATCATGCTGCTTCATGTGAAGGACAATGTTTTCTACACCGGCATCCGCGACTGGGAACTGCGCATGTTTCATGGGCACGAACTCTCCACGTTCAACGGATCCAGCTACAACTCCTATCTGATCCGGGATGAAAAGACAGTGCTGGTCGATACCGTCTGGAGCCCTCATACGGAGGCATTTCTGCACACGCTGGAACATGAAGTGGGCTTTGCGAACATCGACATGGTGGTCATCAACCACAACGAACCGGATCATGGCGGCAGTTTGGGTGCTTTGATGGAAAAGATCCCAGATGTTGAAATCGTCTGTTCAAAAAAAGGTGAGGAAATCATCAAAAAACATTTTCAGAATCCCTCCTGGAAGTTCCGTACCGTCAAGACCGGCGACAGCATCAGCATCGGCAAATCCAACCTGGCATTTGTTGACATGACGATGATTCACTGGCCGGACAGCATGATGACGTACATGACCGGGACCAACATCCTGTTCTCCAATGATGCCTTCGGGCAGCACTTCTGCGGCTCCAGCCTTTTCGCGGACGAGGTGGATGAAAGCATCGTCTGGGCGGAGGCCATCAAGTATTTTGCCGGAATCCTGTCCCCTTTCATACCGCTCATCAAACGCAAGGTGGCCGAAGTGGCCGCGCTCAACCTGCCGCTGGAAATGATCGCGCCGAGTCATGGCGTCATCTGGCGCAGGGATCCATTGCGCATCGTTTCGAAATATGCGGAATGGGCAGACGATTATGACGAAGGATATGTCACGATCGCGTATGACACGATGTACCAGGCCACCCGAAAAATGGCCGAAGCCATCGGACACGGCGTCGAGGCCGAAGGGCTGCAGATGAAGCTGTTCAACACGGCCTTGTGCGACCAATCGGACCTGATGACGGATTTCTTCCGCAGCAGGGGCATCATCCTTGGCAGCGCCACTGTCAACAACGGCGCTTTGCGCTCCATGGCGGGGGTCCTGGACGAACTGCGCGGTCACAAGCTCAAGAACAAGGTCGGATTCACCTTCGGCAGTTTCGGATGGAGCGGTGAGGCGCCCCGGCATCTGCAGCATGGTTTGGAAGAAGCGGGCATAAAAGCAATCCTTGAACCGGTCACGGCCAGGTACACCCCCTCTGTCGAGGAACTGAAAGCGTGCCATGAGGCGGGACGTGCCTTCGCAAAGGCCATAAGGGAGGCAAAATCATGATAGTCGGTTCACTGGAACACGCAGGGCGGTACGAATCGATGCATCCTCACTTCGCAAAAGCATTCGCTTTTTTGCAGTCCGTGGACTTCAACAAGGCCGAACCGGGTCGCATTGATCTGGAAGGCGCTGATTTGTACGCGCTTGTCCAGGCATACGAAACGAAGGAAGCGGCAGACAAAAAATGGGAAACGCATCAGGAATACATCGACATCCAGTTTGCCTTTTCAGGAACGGAGGTGCTCGGATGGGCACCGGCCGGAGTTTTGCCCCCTGACGGCGAATACAACCCGGACAAGGACGTCCGTCTTTACGGGGAGGGGGAACCTTTTACCCCGGTTCTGCTGCAGCCGGGATACTTCGCCATCCTCTTCCCCGAAGACGTCCACAAGCCAGGATGCGCTGCCGGCAAAGCCGCGCGGGTAATCAAGGTGGTCGTGAAAGTGCGTATTCAGGCCCATTAGATTCGAGGGATTGAAGGGTGCATTCGGGCCCGGGTTGTTCGGTGGATTGAAGGGTGCATGCTGGAAGGAACAGGTTGGCACGTAATGGCGGAGCATTATTCCACGGTAGAGCCGACTTCCAAAGTCAGGGAAATCCCCTTTGAAACGGACTTGAACGGGCAGAAGCTCCAATTCGTTTCAGTAAGCGGCGTATTCTCTTTCGAACCCCGCATCGACAAGGCGTCCTTTCTGCTCATCAAGGCTTTTACGCCAAGCCGGCCGGATGGAGCCGTCCTTGATGTCGGCTGCGGGTTCGGCCCCATCGGACTGTGCATCAAAGCGGCATTTCCAAGGTTGACCGTCACCATGGCGGACATCAACAGCCGCGCCGTCGAATACGCCGTGCTCAACGCGCAGCGCAACAACCTTCATGTTGAAATCATTCAAAGCGACCTGTACTCGGGTCTGGCACTCCGGAAGTTCGACGATGTCGTATGCAATCCGCCCATAGCGGCAGGAAAGGCAGTCAACATGCAGTTGATACGCGAGGCCGCCGACCATCTCGCACCGGCCGGTTCGCTTTGGTTGACGGCCTTTCACAATAAGGGAGGGGAAACCCTGAAGAAAATCATGGCGGAAGTCTTCGGCAACGTGGCGGATATGGTGAAAAGCGGTGGAATCAGGGTTTACAGGTCTTCACTGGGATAGGATTCCGTGCTGCTGGAGGAATGGAATATGGACAACTTGCAGGTCATTCAGGTTCCGACCCATCAGGTTCTCGGACTGATTCTGGGAGGCGGAAAGGGGTCGAGGCTGTACCCGCTCACCAAGGAAAGGTCAAAGCCGGCGGTCCCTTTTGCCGGCAATTACCGTATCATCGATGTGGCCATATCCAACTGCATCAATTCGGGAATAAACCGGGTATATGTCCTGACGCAATACAACTCGGCCTCCCTTAACAAGCATATCGCCCAGACTTATAAGTTTGACACCTTCCACAATGGTTTTGTGGATATCCTCGCATCGGAACAGACCGGTGAGAATGAGGGCGCCGATTTTTCGCTGGGAACGGCAGATGCCGTCAGACACGTGCTGAAACATCTCAATGCGTTTCGCGACGTGAAATATGTGCTTGTCATGGCGGGTGACCAGTTGTTCCGGATGGATTTCCGGAACCTTGTGTCTCAGCATGTCGATACCGGTGCGGATATCACCGTCGGCGTTCTCCCCGTGCCGGATGACGAGTTGTCGCGTTTTGGCATCGTGAAGATGTCAGAAGGTCACACCATTACGCAATTTATTGAAAAACCGATGTCGAAAGGGCAAGTGGCAGGCTGGGAGATCACCGGCAACCCCGGAGATATGGACAATTCCGGCAAGTTCAAGGACAATGACCTGCCAGGCAAGCCCGATGGCGTGGACCTGCCTGAAAAGAATTATTTTGGTTCCATGGGCATGTACCTGTTCAACAGGGAGATCATCATCCAACTCCTCCGGGATCATCCCGAGATGATGGACTTCGGGAACGAAGTGATTCCCGATGCCATCCATAATTACAGGGTGGCTGGTTTCATCCATGACGGCTATTGGGAAGACATCGGGACGATCAAGAGCTATCACCAGGCAAACATGGAACTCACAAGGGAGGATTCAAACTTCTGCTGGTACGATTCCAGGTTTCCCTTCTTCAGCCGGGCCCGCTTTCTTCCGCCGTCGAAGGTGATGAACGCCACAATCCTGTCTTCGATTCTAAGCGACGGGACGCAGATATTCGCTGCATCAGTCAAAAACAGCGTGATTGGTATCCGCAGCATCATCGAAAAGGGAACAGTGATAGAAAACACTGTGATCATCGGCGCGGACTATTATGAAACCGACCTGGAAAAAGAGGCAAATCGCAAACGGAATATTCCCAATGTGGGCATCGGCGAAAACACCGTGGTGAGAAACGCCATAGTCGACAAGAATGTCCGGATAGGCAGGAATGTGCGCATCCTGAACGAGGGGCAAATCCAAAACAGGGAAGGGGCGGACTACACCATCGTCGACGGCATTGTCTGCGTGCACAAGAACGGCATCATCCCCGACAACGCCATCATCTGACTATCGGAATGATCATGCCCGCATGGGGCGCACATTCAGACGCGCCATCGAATGGGTCTGCACAGCGTTGGGGTGCACACACGGCGTTAGGGTGCACACACGGCGTTAGGGTGCACACACGGCGT
>CAZFWQ010000095.1:8816-11658 GCA_964522755.1 uncultured Oscillospiraceae bacterium
GGGTGCACACACGGCGTTAGGGTGCACACACGGCGTTAGGGTGCACACACGGCGTGCGCATGCGCACACCATTCGAATGCGCTTGCAAATACGGCGTTTCAGGCGGATAATGACAAGAGGCGACGTCGCACTTTGATTGGAAAGGTGACGAAATCGCAATCATAAAGACCGGTCGGACACTCCGGCGGAAACAACAGGGGGTACTGAAATGGGCACACAATTTCCACGCACGATGGTGGGCGGGATATCTCTTTCCAGGATGGTCATCGGAAGCAACTGGATTCTTGGCTGGAGCCATACCGGAGCTGCTTCCGACGCACTGATCCGGTCAAAAAACGACACGGCGGAAAAAATCTGCGAATTGCTGGAAGTATACCTGAATGCGGGCGTTGACACGATAATGGCCCCGTTCGTCGGACATGAAATACTCATGAAGGCCATTCACATGGCAGAGGACCGTACCGGCAAGGGCATGATACTTGTGGATACGCCCATCATCAATGTCGATGATACGGAAGCGGCGCGCAGGGAAGCAGCAGATGTCATTGGCGCCAGTGCCCGAAATGGCGCGGCATTGTGTTTCCCTCACCATTCCAGCGCGGAACAACTCGTCAGCAAGAACAAGCGTACAATAGACCGCTTGCCGGACTATCTGAAAATGATTCGCGACCAGGGCATGATTCCGGGGCTTTCAGCCCATATGCCGGAACTGGTGCTCTATTCCGACGAGAACGGCTATGACGTGGAAACATACATCCAACTCTACAATTGCATAGGATTCCTGATGCAGATTGAGATTGAGACAATCAACAAAATCATCTGGGAAGCGAAGAAACCCGTCATGACCATCAAGTCGATGGCGGCCGGGCGCGTGACCCCGTTCGTCGGCCTGAACTTTTCCTGGGCCACTTTGCGTCCTTGCGACATGGTCACCGTCGGATGCATGACTCCGAAGGAAGCCGAAGAAGTCATCGAGATTTCAATGGCGGCTTTCGAAGGCCGGAGGCCTGAACTGGAAGGACGAAGCAGCCCTGCCAATTCCTCACTCACCAAGACGGCAGACTGATGTGCAGGCACGTGTGCGGGTACTCATGCGGCGATGCTGGGCCGACTGCCACCAAATTGTCATCATCATGAAATGTGTCAAAGGGCTGTTTCGAAAGAGACAGCCCTGTGTCGTGATGTTCTATGTTCGGGCATGGGAAAAAAGCAGTGATGCAACCCTTCTGCCGTACTGATTTCCGGCCAGTGCCATCTCTCTGCGCTCCCCCGGTTTCGCTTTTCACGCAAATATGTTATTGTGGTAATACCCAAAAGGGTATTCTGAAGTATTTTGCTATCAATCCTTCAAGAGGTGGATTCATGGAAAAGGTCAAGGAAATCCTCACGACAGCCGGCGGACTGGCTGTCAAGCTATTGGATTTTTACAGCGGCTTCTTTGCGCAAGGGGTGCTTCGCACGGCAATGGGCATGCTTGTCATCCTTCTGGTGGCGCTGCTTGCCGTCATCTATCTGAAACCGATCGGTTTTTTGCTGGTGAGGCCGTTTCTTCGATCCGTTTCGGACTGGTCGGCCGCGTTGGCCATGCGCAGGACGGAAGAACCTGGTGCGCCGAAACCATATGTGCTCCATATGCGCCTGACTCTTTGCGAAATGTTCCGAAAGGCGCTTGCGGACGTAGGATTGTATGGCCGGACAAATACGGACGCGGTGTGCACGATTTTGGTTCGCAGGGGAAGGAACCTGTCCGAGGATGCCGGTTTCGGAGGGCAGCAGGGATTGGTCCGCCGTTCCGAATCCTTGCGGAAGCAATCGTCACGTTACATGAACCTTGTCCGTGCCATTGAGCGGGAACGGGCGAACCGCCTTTTCCAGGCGCAGGACTATTACGCGGACGCAGCCCACTTGTCGGAGCTCGAATTGCCCTGCCATCCCGGCGAGCCCCTGAAGGGTTTCTGCCACGGCCTGTTTTCCGCATTGCTATTCAATGCGTCGGATTATCATGCGTTCCGCAACCTCATCCGCTCGAGTTCCATCCGACCGGACGGGACACTGCTGCGGTTCCACACGGAATCGGCACGGGAGCATTTTGCCAACCGCATGCAGCGGTGCCTTGATCATTCCGTGCCCTACGTGCTGTTCACATGGCTGCTTCTACCTCATTGCGGCATGCGCTTCCAGGTTTACCGGTACTTGTTCCGGTCATCAAATCTGAAGCGCGCCTTCAAACTGGAAAATGTGCGCGGACCAGGCTACGAAGTCCGTTTTGAGGCGGAACAGAGCCGGCAGCAGGCCACCTTTCGCTTTGAAGTCCTCACATCGGGGCCGGCCCTGCTGAAACGCATCCAGGAGACCGGAACCCATGAAATCATGTCATGGGTCGCGGGAAAAGCCGCGCTTGAAGGTGTCCTGCTGGGAAGCGCCTATCCCGTGGAGGCTGGGTCGGTTTCATCCAGGCATATAATCAGCGAACGATACAGACTCGACAATCCATATGACCGAAGGATATTTGCCAATGCCGTCAGCCGTTTCATTGCCCGTCAGGCTGAAGCGGTTGTCGAACCGGAGCGTGACGAAATCACCAAAGGAGGTCCCGTATGACCGAATTGCTGCAGGGGTTTCTTGACCAGTTCACATCCGTGCTGGACATATCCAAGGTTCAGCCCATATTTGGAATCAAAGGGCTGTTTTGGCTATTCCTTCTCGTGGAGATTTTTGTCCGCCTTTACATGGGAAGGGCATCCCGGCAATTGCGCGAAGCAGAACCGGAGCATCGGCAGAATCTTGTCCGCCGGTACTGGTTCAAGGTGGCGGTACTGTTTTTGTTCATTCGCCAATTCTG
>CAZFWQ010000096.1:0-10242 GCA_964522755.1 uncultured Oscillospiraceae bacterium
CACCGTCTGGTATGCAGCTTGCACTGTCTGGTGTGCCGCCTGCACTGTCTGGTGTACCGCCTGCACTGTCTGGTGTGCCGCCTGCACCGTCTGGTATGCAGCTTGCACTGTCTGGTGTGCCGCCTGCACTGTCTGGTGTACCGCCTGCACTGTCTGGTGTGCCGCCTGCACCGTCTGGTATGCAGCTTGCACTGTCTGGTGTGCCGCCTGCACTGTCTGGTGTGCCGCCTGCTCCGGCGGTGCGGCTCATTCCTTCCTCACGACAATCATATCCCGGTTTATGGCCTGGTCAACCCTATGCATGAATTTGTCGTACGGCGGATCGTTCAGGACGGTCAGCCCTTTGATGCGGAATACGGACGCGAAAGTTTCCCGTTCAAGAACAAACTGATTCCAGGCCAGGACAATGGTGCCGCCGGGCTTCAACACTTCGAGCCAGGCAGGAAGGCAGGCTTTCACAAGCTCTCTCGGATTGCGCGTCAAAGAGGGCGAAACCGTCTGGCTGTGGCTTCCATGTTGAACACCGTATGGCAGATCGCCGACAATCATGTGAAACTGTTCTCTCCTGAAATAATGATCCGCGTATTGGCCATCCCCTTCCACCATGCACAATATCTGCTTCACACCAGCTTTTTGCGCTTCTTTTGAAACGGAATACTCAAACCGGGTCATTTCAGATCTGAACCGCTTGTCTTCCCCGCTGATGCGTTCCTGTGCCATGACGTGCTTGAATTTCCCGGTTTCAAGATACTTCCTGAAGAAGACGCACATTTCATGGACAGCCTTCTCACCGATTTCAACGCCGAATGCATTCCATCCGGATATGGCTGCCTCGAAAAGTGTGGTGCCCTTGCCGGCGACCGGGTCCAGCACGGAGATGTCCGGTTCCCCGGCAAAACTGCCGGACAGCAGTCCGACGTTCATCATCATCCGGGTGAACAGCTCATTGGTCTTGCCGGAGTATTTGAGGATGGTGTTCACATCGTCGTTCATGACGCCTGTCCGCCTTTTTCGTATCGGAAGGAAGACGCAACCGTCTTCCCGCGGTTCAAGCTCAAAAATCGCAAATACGAATGAAAGCCTTGACAGCAGCAGCATATCCTTTTCAGTCAGAGGATGTTCCGCGCGAAAAGAGACCAGGCTGATGCCTTCCACTTCCATCGGAGCAATGTCGCCGCATTTCGTTTCAAAACACCGGCAGGCGATTTCAAGTTCCGCCAGGGCCATTGACCTGGAGGCTTCGTAGTAGACGCGATTGTGACCAGGATTCGTTAGGAGGCCATAGGCCATTCCGCCTGCTTCAGCCATTTCGATGCTCCTCTCCCGACAATGGAAAATCAACGGTGAACACTGTTCCCGTTCCAAGTGCGCTCTGCACCCTGATGGTTCCGCCCTGGGCGTCGAGCAGCGCGCGGACAATGGCAAGGCCAATGCCGGACCCGCCCGTCTCACTGCTCCGCGAGTTGTCCGCACGGTAGAATCGTTCGAAAATGTGGGGCAGGTCCGAAGCGGGGATGCCAATGCCGGTATCAGTGACGGAAAGCCGTGCATGGCCTTCCGACATGCATGTATCCACGGTGACGGCGCCTCCGTCCGGGGTATGCCTCAGCGCGTTGCCCAACAGGTTGTTCAGAATGGTGAAAAGGCCCTCCTGATCGAAGAAACCGACGGCAGATGTGCCAGTCTGCCTGATTTCAACATGCTTCGCCGCAAAAATCGGAAACCAGCCGGCTGTGACCTGGCGAACGACAGGCATCAGGTCTCCTTTGACCGGATGCAGGATTGTTTCCCCAACATCCAGCCTGGCCAGCTTTTCAACTTCAGAAATAAGGCGCGCAAGCTGGTTTGCTTCCTCCATGCAGACAGTCAGCCGTTCCGCGTCAGGTTTCCATATGCCGTCGCGGATGGCTTCAAGATGTGAAATCAGGATGGTGACCGGCGTTCGCAGGTCATGGGCGACATCCGAGAACAGCCTTTTCCTCAGTGCTTCCTGTTTCTCCAGCGCGAGCGACAACCGGTTGATGGAATCCATCAGGGACTGGATCTCTGATATTGTCGTGCGTTCCTGCACGGTCTGACCGTATTTTCCGGCCCCGATCCGTTCCGCTGCGCCGGTCATGTGCCTGAATACAATCCCGATCCTGGACGCCGCGAAATAGGCAACGGCAAACCCCAGAAGAAGAAGCAGGGCCACGGACATGATGACAACGCGGTTGATGGCGCTGATGAAACACTCGTCCTGCATGTTCATCATGGTTCCGGGCGCCGACACGATGGCTGTGCCAATGGACGTGCCGTCATGAACCAGAGGAACAGAACGGATGACATCTTCCGGCCAAATCGTCAGACCAGGCGCTTCACTGTCCCGTGAAGGCATCATGTCGTGCATTCGCCGGGAACCGCGTCCGCGAATGGATTCGGGTCCGGACAGGAGATGTTTTCCTTCGGCGTCCAGCACGGAGATGGAGATTCCGTCGGCCGCCGCCCGGCTCAGCACATCCTTCAACAGCCTCAGATCCCATCCATCCCCGCTTTCCCAGGTATTGGCGATCTGGCTGACCGCCTCATCGATGCGATTTTGCATGCGTGTTTCCAAATAGGTCCCGAACTGCCTGTTGAATGCGATGTTGATGACCAGGTAGAACAGAACGGTCACGCCTACGGCCACCATTCCGAAAACCAATGTCAGCATCCATTTCAATCCGATAGTCCGGGATGACCCCTTGCCTGCGGGCTTCCCATCCCGATCCTTCCTCATCATGGCAAATCTCCCATCCTGTATCCAACCCCGTGCACGGTCCGAATGTATTCTATCGGCTCAGGCGTGGGGTTGACGGCTGCCGAATCCGTTTCAGCCAGTTTTTTGCGGATATTCTTTACATACGTGTCCATTGCCCGGTCGAAACCGTCATATCCTTCAGGAAATGCGCCCGAAATCAATTCTTCGCGCGTGAACGTCTTTTTGGGATGTCCGGCAAGCACGGCGAGTATCCTGAATTCCTTGCTTGTAAGGGACACCGCGACGCCATTGCACCGCGCCTCGTAGGAATCCGGGTCCACCTCGAGGATGGAGCCCACCCGGACCAGACCGGCCGGATTCCCGTTCTGCCCGAAAACATGGGATCTTTCTTCCGGAAACCCGTTCCGTCCGCCGGCGGTCCGGCGAAGCAAGGCTGCGATCCTTGCCACCAGCTCCTTCGCGCGAAACGGCTTCTCAACGTAATCATCCGCTCCGAGGGAAAGTCCGGCGACAAGGTCGTCTTCTCCCGCGCGGGCCGTCAGCATGATGATCGGAACGGAAGATTCCGCGCGCATGTGCACGCAGACAGCCTCTCCGCTCAACTTCGGAAGCATCCGGTCCAGCACCACCAAATCAGGTTTGTCACGGCGGAATATCTCAAGGGCGGCCTCCCCGTCGTTCGCGCAGGAAACGGCATACCCTTCCCGTTCCAGATAGGCGCGCACCACGTCGCATATCGGTTTTTCGTCGTCCACCACCAGAATCCGGATCATCCCACCCACTGCGTCAACTCCTCGCAAACAATCTTGCCGCAAGCCTTTTCGTCAGTTTTTCTGTCAGCCTTTTACAAAGGGCAATGCCGCCGCGACGGCTGCGAGCATGGCCAGCAGGATATTCGGCTTGAACCAAAGCACGAGGCCCGCTGCCAGAATGCCGGCGATGGATGCGATGGGATTTCCAGCGACGCCGTTGATGCATCCGGGAATCAGCAGGGCGCCCAGCGCAGCGTGAGGAATATGCCTGAGAAGGCTCCGCCAGCGTTCGGGAATCCGTTCCGCCCTCAGGAATATAAATGGGGCCAACCTGGGCAAATAGGTTACCAGTGTCATGCCAAGGATCAGAAGGAGGATTTCCACCCTTATCATTGCTTCTTCCCCCTCCCTTTCAACCCGTCCACCAGCGCGACGGACACAATGATGGCGCCAACCAGCGCCCATCCGTCCGGCAGCCATCCGGTCGCCCTCAGGGCCCAGTGGATGACTCCGGACAACCCGGCCACTGCCAGCACACGCAGATCCTTGCGCACTTCCGGCATCAAAATGCCAAGGAACATGACATAGAGCAGGATACCCATCGCGGCCTGCAGTTTTGACGGCATGAAGCCGCCCGCGAGGAATCCTGCCAGGGTCCCTGACAGCCATCCAAGCCAGGCCGTCGTGTTCAGCCCCATCAGATAAGGGGTACCGTACGTCTCCGGACGTGTGGTGGCGATGGCGAAAGTTTCATCCGTGACGCCATAGGCGGCGAGTGGAAATAGACTGCGCGTGCCGTGCAGGCGCGCCGCAACCGCGGCTGACAAAAGCAGGTGCCTGGAATTGATGAGGAAGGTGGTCACGATGATGCTGCCAAACCCGATGCCGGATGCATAGAGGGTTACGGCGATGAACTGCGACGCGCCCGCAAAAACCAGCGCGGAGAACAATCCTGCTTCCCCGAACGAAAGCGCGGCGGACTTTGCCAAGAGTCCAAATGCGATGGCAACTGGGAAATATCCAACAAAGATGGGTATTCCTTCTTTTACTCCGGTCAGCAGCGCTCCCCGGTGACGGCCTGCCCGCTGCTTCAGGGTCGGCTCTTCCCGGAGTTGTGCGGAGTCCTGAACCAATGCCCCTTCGTGAGGAGGAACAGATTCAAACACTGCTGATTCCGCTGGTGAACCAGATTCCGGCAATACCGGCCCTTTGCGTGACTGAATGGATTCCTGCATGTGTGCTCCCGTCTGCCATGGCTATGATGAAGGATGCACGGGGTGCTTTCATGAGCGCCTCCCGTGACAATCGTGAGGATGATTTGCTGACATGGAAACACCCGGACTTAGTCCGCAGATACGATGCCATCCAATATGTCAAGCTGGTTGTGCAGCGATCCATCAGGAAAAACAAGGTTTTCGCCGTTTTGGTATTTGATCCAGCCTTCGGTGCCATCGGCCGCTTTCAGGTGGAACCATGTCGATATGTCGCTGAGGTCCATGATGACTTCCGTTCCAGCCTGCAATGTAACCCCGGGTTCGTCTGCATCGGGCTTATCGTACAGCTGCATGGCCTGCTTTGTCTTCAGCGGCAGATCGGATGCATACCATCGTGTCGGCATCATCGCCAATCGGCCGGCATCGTCCAGCTGATATTCAATCCGGAAGAACCAAGTCAGCAACGGCCCCTGCCAGGAACGCGCGTAAGTGGAAACCCGGCCTTTCCCGTCGCC
The DNA here is from genome assembly GCA_964522755.1 of uncultured Oscillospiraceae bacterium. Classification (GTDB taxonomy): domain Bacteria; phylum Bacillota; class Clostridia; order DSM-8532; family DSM-8532; genus JAEWSN01. Next base: position 5,222 of record CAZFWQ010000096.1, read on the forward strand.
GGCAAAAAGGATGCCGGAAACGCTCCCGATCTTCACGACCTCGCCGCTGCGGTAGGTAAACAGCTGGGTATGGTCATCACTGCTGGGTCCGTGATCCGTGATGGCGACTTCCCTTTGCTTGTCCGCCTTGTTGATGTCGACGACATATGCTCCTTCCGGCATTTCATAATAGCTTGACATGACGGCTTCCCGAACACCGATTTCCCACTTGGACTCTTCCAGTCCCGAATAGGTTACCCGAACCGTCTCCGGCGTTCCATCCCCATCAAGGTCCGCAGTCGCCTCTCCTTTTGCGGGAGGCTGGAAATCCTTTGACAAGGACCCGACAATCTCGTATCCGATCTGAGTTGTCAAAGCGGGAATGGCAGCAATATCCTTCCCGGCTTTTGCCTCCCAATCCGTCACCCATGCTTCATAGGAAGCCTGCAAGGCCTTTTCCGCGAAATTGGGGACGGCCGCTTCAGAATAGTCGTATTGCAGGGCAAGCAAGGACAGTTTCCCTTCCTGCTCCAGCACCGTCAGGCTCATGTCCAGGACTTCCCGATTGTCCGCAAATTGTCCCATGCCGTTTCCGGGAAAGAACCAGACGTTTGAAAGGCTGCATTTCAGCTGATATTCGCCGCTGCCTGCACCGGGTTCGTTTGAAAACCCATATGCCTGCATGAATGTTTTCGTTCCGCTGTATGATGACAACTCGCCCTCGATGGCGTGACGCAGGAACTCGCGCCAATTTTCAGGCGTTACTGTGGAGCCTGAGGGAACCGTGAAATCGTTCGATGCGAAGAATGGGACAAGTATCCTGCTGACATCCGGTTCGGGTGAAACAGTGGCTTCGGTGGCCGAAGCAGACGTTTCAGCCGTTGCAGGAGGCAAAGACGTTTCGGCAGGCAAAGAGGAAGACGTTGAAGCGGCCGTCGTGCTTTCGGCATCCGGAGAGGCTGACGATGTTTCGGTTCCACTTGGATTCCCAGTTCTGCCGCATCCCCCTGCGTTCAGCAGAAACAGGGCCAGAAGCAAGGCAATCGCTTTTTTGCTGATGATGATCAACTCCTCCTGCTCTCTTTATGGCAATTTGCCTGCACACCCATACGCCGGATTCACCATGTTTTCAAGTAGACACGGCGGCGGCGGTGAATGTGCGCGTCATAATTCCTCCACATGCTCTGGACTGCGGTGTTTGTCTCCAGTTCCGGGGCTGCAATGGCAAATTCCAGCTTGTTGCGGATGGCAGCCTGGGTCATTTCGGAAATCATGATGTAGGGAATCCCGGTCATCCTGAGTTCGGGCCTGACAGCGACAAGATACATGTCTACCGTCTTGCTGTGCTTGATTGCCCACAGCCAATGGATGAACCCAAGGGGGAACAGGCGGCCGCGACTCTTTTGAGCCGCCCCGGTCAACGAGGGCATGATGATGCCGAAACCCGCAATCTTGTCTTCCTTGTCCAGGATGATGCTTATGAAGTCAACGTTCAGGAACCCGAAGAACTGCTTCACATAGCACGCCACCTGCGCTTTCGTCACGGGTATGGTCGCATACAGGTGCTGATACCCCGTGTTCATCAAATCAAATATGTCGCTGATGTACGGGACAACATCCTTGTTCTTCTTCAGGGGAACCATGTGCATGTCATATTTCACCTTCGCGCGGTCAGCAAGTTTTTTGACATGTTCCGCCTGGCTTAGGTCGGACAGTTTGATTTCCCATTCCATCCACTCCGCATCCTTCAAAAAACCGAGCGCTTCAAGATGATCCTTGTAATAAGGATGGTTGTAAATTGTGATGAAGGTGCCCATCTGGTCGAAACCATCCGTCAGCATGCCTTCCTTGTCAAGATCGCAGAATCCGAGCGGACCATGAAGACCGTTCAGTCCTTGAGCCGTCGCCCAGGCCATGACCGTGTCGAGCAGCGCTTTTGAAACCTCGCGATCGTCGGTGAAATCGATCCAGCCAAAGCGTGCGTAGCGATTGCCCCATTTTTCGATATAGGCGTGACTGATGATGCCGGCTATGCGCCCGACAATCTTTCCATTTTTCCTTGCCAGCCAGTACGCAGCCTCGCTGAACTCGAACGCGGGGTTCTTCCTGCTGTCTAGGGTGAACTTCTCATCGGCTATCAAAGGCGGGACCCAATTCGGATTGCCCTTGTACAGATTGAATGGAAATTGGATGAACTGTCTCAGTTGCCCGGGTGTTTCCACCTTGATGATTTCCACCATGTCTCGCCGCACTCCAATCTAAGCTTTTGTTTTTATTCCTGACCGGATATTCCTTTCCTTATGATTGAACGGATTTCCTATGTGGCCTGCTCCCCCAAATCCGGCCTGTACAGGTTCCTTTTGTCAAGGGACCAGACCGCTTCGGAAAAGCTCCCGGGCTTCACATCCTTGAGCGCATTGTCGTAGTCGTAAACGCGGGCATCCATCGTGTCGAGGTGATGAAGCAGCTCAGCCTCAAGGAACATCGGCGGTTTCGGGCTGCCGAATTCAGCCTTGTCATGGTGGCTGAGCACCATGTGCTTGAGAAGGAGCACCACTTCCGGAGATGCGCACAGGTTCCGGCCCACCCGGTCGATTTCCGTGATGCCCATGACAATATGGCCCAGGAGCTTTCCGGCTTTGGAATATTCGGCAATTCCCAGTTCGGATGCGTCCATCTCGTCCATCTTGGCCAGGTCGTGCAGCAGCACGCCCGCAAACAGGAGGTCTGTGTCCACGGTGGGATAGACGCCGGCAATGGCATCGGCAGCCCGCAGCATGCGGACCAGGTGGAACAGGAGCCCGCTGCGGATGGCATGGTGCAGTGACTTGGCCGCCGGATAAAACAGAAGTTTCTGCTCGCGATCCTCCAGCATCGTCAGAACGATGGAACGGATTTCCCCATTCCCGATACGGCCGGCAAACCCGTAGATGTCGGCCAGCATGACATCCGGTGCCAGCGGGGCCGAAGGGACGAATGTCCCGATTTCCGCCTGATCCTCCTCATCCGCGATCTTCATGCAGTTGATGCTGAGTTGGGGGGATTCCTTCCAGGAATCCACACGTGCATTCACATAGTAAAGCTTGTGCAGCGGAAGCGTCCCGATATCGAAATCCGGAAGGACATTCCAGTCCTTCCCGGGGATTTCACCTGTTGCATCCATGAACATCAGATCCAGAAAAGGCTTCTTGTTTGAACCGGTGCGCATTTCCCGGCTTTTTAGCACATAAATCCCATTGACCGTGTCTCCGGTCCGAAGTTCGGAAATGATAACGCCCTCGAATTTCATATTGTCCCTGAAGCGGAATGGCCGGATTCGATGAACGAATCTGCGCGCTTCCGCCCTTTCTGTCGATTATCAGCCGTCAGGCTGCCCTTTGACTGCCTCCATTGTAACCTATCCGGTAAAAAGATGGCAAGCCGACGGCCTGCGGCAAGTCGGCGGCCTGCGGCGAGCCGGCGGCCTGCGGCGAGCCGGCGGCCTGCGGCGAGCCGGCGGCCTGTGGTGAGCCGGCGGCTTGTGGTGAGCCGGCGGCCAATGAGCCCGCAGATGCCCATCTATAAAATGTCGCGCACGGCATCCCATCCACCCTCGACCTGCCGGATTTCATGATCCTTGAATATCCAGAACCTGTCCGCCACCTCCTTCACGAACTGACGGTCATGGCTGACCAGCAGCAAGGTCCCTTCATAACGGCACAACACTGCCTGCAATGCTTCCATTGAATACGCGTCAAGATAGTTCGTCGGCTCGTCCAGGACGATCACATTCGCATCGGATGCGAGAATCCGGGCCAGGGCCACCTTCACCCGTTCGCCGCCGGACAGGACCGATACGGACTTATGCACCTCGTCACGCCTGAACAGGAGACGGGCCAGGATGGTGCGGACGGTGGACTCAGACTGCACGGTCGTGTCCATGACATTTTGCAGCATGGTCCTCCCGGGATCCAGCACATCGAGATCCTGGCTGAAGTAACCGATTTTCACCTTGGGTGCAATGCGCAGTATTCCGCAGCCGGGAGGCACCTCCAGGGATCCCGACCATGCGTCCATCATGGTGCGGATGAATGTTGTCTTGCCTGTGCCGTTCCCGCCGAGAAAAGCCGTGCGGCTGCCGTTCCGGAGTTCAAGGTTCACATGTTCGGCAAGGATCAGGGGTTTCCCGGCATTTCGACCAGGCAGGACGGCATGCTCCCGAACATTGCTGCCGGTCAGAACAGGGTGTTCACTTTCGTTACTGCCGGTCAGAACAGGATGTTCACTTTCGTTACTGCCGTCCAGAACAAGATGTTCACGTTCGTTGCCGCCGGTTTTCCACTGCTTCCCGTCATCGGCAGCCTGCCTCGTTTCCAGCCTGAAATCGCTGCAGGTCATCACCATGCGTGCCGTCGGCGGATTCGTTCTGGAAAAATCCATTCTGATATCAGGCGTGTCCGCAGGACGATTCTTCTGTTCCAGTTTGTCCAGCCTGGTTTCCAGCGCGTGCATGGAGCGGAATAATTTCCCTTGAATCTGCGTGGTCTCCCGCTTATGCAGGCGCGCTTCGGAATTGCCCATTCGCGAGGGCGCCTTCTTCATGCCTCCCGCTTTCGCTCCCTTATCCCTGATGCTTTCCGCCAGCCGGTTCCTATCGGAGACGTACTGGTCGTATTCGAACAGAGTCCGTTCCCTGCGGGCCTCCCGCTGCAGCAGGTAATCGGAATGTCTCCCGTCGAACACTGTCAGGTTCGCATTTTCGAGTTCCCATATCTTATTGCACAGGGCATCCATCAGCGCCCTGTCGTGCGAAATGAGCAGCATGGCGCCGGAAAAGGCGAGAAGATTGTCTTCCAGACGGCGGATGCCGTCCATGTCCAGATTGGAAGTGGGTTCATCCATGAACAGCAGCGGGGTATTGGCGGACAGTGCCATGGCAACCCTTCGGCGGGTGCACTCACCCCCGCTCAGGAACGGATGCGCGGATGAATCCGCATGAAATTCGCTTGCAAGGCGCGCGTCCAGATCGTCGGACAGCGTGCCGTCGCCAAACTGGCGTGCAT
>CAZFWQ010000096.1:10252-11544 GCA_964522755.1 uncultured Oscillospiraceae bacterium
AGGACATCGAGAAGAGTGGTTTTCCATGCGCCGTTGATGCCGACAAGGCCGATGCGGTCGCCTTCAAATATTTGGAGCGAAGGGATGTCGAGGAGCAGCCGGTCCCCAAGGTGCAGTAACAGGCCGCGTGCTTCCAGAAGCATGATGGTTACCCCTGCGTGATGAATCGCATGCATGTTCGCCATGCGTGCCTGATGCCCTGATCATTCCATGGCCAGCATCGGCTTGACAACTTCAAGCACATCGGCGCGCAAATCCGCCATTGCCGTGGCGACAGCTTCTTCCGATGAGGCGGATACGCCGAAATAAATCTTGATTTTCGGTTCGGTGCCGGAAGGCCTGATGCAAAACCAGTCTCCGGAGCGCATTTCGTAGTATAAGACGTTCGATTGCGGCAACATCAGGCCATTGACCGCGCCGGTTCGGTAATTGACCGAGACCTGCCGCTGATAATCCCTGCATGCCGCCACCCCGTGCCGGCCAAAAGCCTGCGGTGCGCCGTCCCTCAATGCCGCCATCGCACAGTCGATGACTTCCACGCCCTCTTTTCCTTTGAGGGTGAACGAATCTATGGCCTCGACCGTATCGCCGTACTGACGATAGATATCCTGCAGCGCATCATAAAGCGTCTTTCCCTGTTTGCGGAAATACAGGTACATTTCCGCGATGAGCATGGCGGAAACAACCGCATCCTTGTCACGCGCGTGCGTTCCGGCCAGATATCCGTAACTCTCTTCATACCCGAACTGAAAGTGCTTCAACCCCGTATCGTCCAGTTCGCGTACCTGTTCGCCTATGAATTTGAATCCCGTCAGCACTTCGATCAGCTCCACACCGTAACGGGCGGCGATTTTCCTTGAAAGCTCCGTTGTCACGATCGTTTTCACAACAAACGAGTTCACTGGCAAAGTGCCGCGTGCTTTTTTCTGTGAAAGGATGTATTCCATGAGCAGGCATCCCGTCTGGTTCCCGGTGAGTGTGACATAATCCCCCCCGGTATTGCGAACGACGACTCCAATGCGGTCAGCGTCCGGATCGGTGCCGATGATGACATCCACGTCCTCTTTTGCCGCAAGGGCTATTGCCAGGGTGAACGCCTCACGCTCTTCCGGATTCGGTGATTTCACCGTGGAGAACGAAGGATCCGGGCATTCCTGCTCCGGCACGACCAGCACATGTTCAAACCCTATTTCCTTCAATATGCGGCGTACAGGCAGATTGCCGCTTCCATGCAGGGGCGTGAACACGATTCTGCCGGTCTTCCCCTCTTCCCGAACCATGTCGGGATTTAC
>CAZFWQ010000097.1:0-3910 GCA_964522755.1 uncultured Oscillospiraceae bacterium
ATCGGAATGCCATGCTCGTCCGTCATGAAGGCCATCACCGCCCAGCCGCCGAAGCAGATGCCGGCTACCTGCGCCGGATCCACCCCCGCCGCCCACCCTTTTCCGAGGATGCTCCTGATGTATTCCCACCACTGCCCGGCGTCATATTCAATCCAGTCCGGGTTTCCGGTCTTGATAGGGAATATCTCCGCGGTCTGCGTCGTGACCACCGTGCCCGTGACGGCGTCCAGAAAGACAGCCTTCATCGTGGTCGTGCCGATGTCAAAGCCAATCAGGTATCTTTTTTCCATGTGAACCCCTCCTGAAGAATGCACTGTGGAAAGACAGGGCAGACTTTACATGCTTCGCGGTAAATCACCAGGATGCCCTGCAAATACGCCAAATTCCTAGCGATTATGTATTCTATTCAGCGTATTTGCAGGGCAGGAATTCGGGACCTCAGTGATAACTGTGGAAAAACAGAGCAGAAATTCGGGATCTCAGGGAGCAGAACGAATGAAATGTTCAGAAACGTGGGTCTGCGGGCCTGTCTTCTGGCGTCTACACCTTAATAATCGGCCATTTTCCTTTTCAGAAACTCGATTGCCGTGAATATTTTCGAATGATTCGCGGGATCGTCATGGCTCCACATCTCCGCAGCCATGAATCCCTGGTACCCCATGTCATGAAGCGCTTTGAAACAAGCGCCGAAGTCCACGATGCCTTCGCCGAATGCGACATCCCTTACCTCTCCCGGGCGCACATCCTTGAACTCCACTTCCACAATGTGCTTCCCCCCAATCGGGAAATCCGCTATCGGATTGTTCCCCATGGCCGCGATGTTGCCGGGATCCACGCCGACCTGGAGGAAAGCGCTGTCGAAGGCACGGACATAGTTCATCGCCTTGCGCGTGGTATCCATGAAATCGCTGTCCATCGTTTCCAGCGATATGATTACGCCCCTGATGGCCGCATGGTCCAGGCACCGTTCGAGGGACTGCCTGAAATACGCCTCCGTCACCATGCTGCGCCGTGATGTTTCATATTCGTCGTAGGAGGCAATCTGAACCGTCCTGGCGCCGACGAATGCCGCGAAGTCCAATGCGCTGTTCAACAGCTCCACGCCCTTTTCCCTGATCACCGCGTCTTCGCTTCCCAAGGGGAAAAACCTGTTCGCGGTAAAGGCAAAGGTGTAAAGGGGCATATCCATTTTTTCCGAAACGCGCCGGATATGAAGTTTTTCCGCGCGATCATGAAGCCTGCTCAACCGTTCCGGCGTCGCATCGATGGATATTTCAAGATAGTCGTATCCCGCCGATTTGACAAGGGAGAACTTGTCTTCCCAGCTCAGATAGTTGCAGATGGATTTTTCATACAATCCAAAAGGCAGATCCTTCAGTTTCAGCATAGGTCCTCCACAAAATGATAAATATGACCTCCGCAAAATGATAAATATGCTCTCCGCAAAATGATAAATATGCCCTCCGCAAAATGATAAATATGCCCTCCGCAAAATGATAAATATGCCATCTGCAAAATGGCAAATCGGCATTTCGCTTCCCGGGTACTGTCCGCGTTAAAAAAGGCCCGTGCAATCCTGAAGCAGCGCCTTCACGCTCTTCAGAAATTCAGAGGCGGGTGCTCCGTCAATCACCCTATGGTCATACGTGAGTCCGATCATCATGATCCTGCGGGGCTGCAGTTTTTCGCATGCGTCGTCCATGTAGCGGGGAAGCGTGCGGATGGCTCCTATGCCAAGGATCGCGGCCTGTGGGAAATTGATGATCGGCGTGAAGAAATCGATATCCAGCATGCCCACATTCGAGACGGTGAATGTACCGTTCCTCATTTCCTGATTGGTGAGCCGGCCCGTCCGCGCTCTTTCCGCAAAGCCCGCTATCTCAAACGAAATGTCTTCAATGCCCTTCACGTCTGCATTCATGATGACTGGCACGGCAAGGCCCCCGGGCATGTCCACGGCGCAGGAAATATTCACCTCGCCCTTGAATACAATCTCATCTGCGGCGTCGTCCAGAACCGTGTTGATGATTGCATGTCCGCGAAGCGCAAGCGCGCAGGCCCTGACAATTGCCGCGGTGACCGAGATTTTCCTTCCCTCGTCCTTCATCGTCTTGAGGATGCCCAGCAATCCGGTCATGTCCACTTCCGTGAAATTGGTCAGCCTTGCTGTCTTTTCGCAGCTCTGCGCCATATTCTTCGCGATGGATTTCCTCATGGCGGACATTTTTTCACGCCTGTCGCCGGTCGATGTCTCCACAGATGCTCCTGATGCCGACGGAATTTTTCCAGACCGGCTCTTTTCAAACGCAAGCACCTCATCCTCGGTAATCTTCCTTCCGCCGCAATAAGCCGACAAGGCGACGATGTCGATATTGAGGTCATTGACAAGCATCCGGACCTTCGGCATCATCTTCACGGAAATCGCCGTTCCTTTGTCCGCCGTCTTGGGAATATCGCCATCAGGAGCCTTTCCGCTGACTTCCGATGAGGCAGGGCCATCCGGTTTTTTGTCGTCATGAAGCGCATCCGGCTTTCCCGCGCGCTTGCCTTGCAAGGAGGTGATATCTTCCCCCGCTTTCCCTATGATGGCGATAGGGGCGGCCACGCGATATTCGGCCCCCTCCTCGCCAATCAGCCTCAAAAGAATGCCGGCGGCCGGAGAGAGCATGTCTTCCGTTTCCTTGGCATTCTCGATGGAACAAATGGGCTCGTCGATTTTCACCGAATCCCCGGCAGCTTTGTACCATTTCGCCAGAAAACCTTCTTCCATCGTCAGGTTCATCTTGGGCATGACAATGATTTCAGCCATGATGTACGGTCCTCCAGTTCAGGCCATCAGTTTGCGGATTGCTTCGGCAACATCCTTCATGCCGATGCTGATGCCTTCTATCAGCCTGCGGTTGGAAGGGCACGGAACATCCTTGCCCGCCACGCGGATGATGGGGGCACACAGATCTTCAATGCATTCCTCTGCGATGAACGCTGCGATTTCAGCGCCGACGCCGCCTGTCTTGTATCCCTCGTAGGTGACGACAACACGCGACGTCTTGGCGACGGACTTTCGAATCGCTTCCTTGTCGTAGGGCATCACGGTGCGGAGATCCAGCACTTCCACGCTGATGCCCTCCTTCTGGAGTTCTTCGGCTGCGCCCAGCGCATCATGAACGCCCACGCCATAGGTGACGACCGTGACGTCGGTTCCTTCGCGCTTGATATCGGCCTTTCCTATCGGCACGACATATTCTTCTTCCGGCACATCACCCTTCATCGTGTAAAGCGGGGAATACTCCATGAACACAACCGGGTCATTGTCCCTGATGGATGCCTTGATAAGCCCCTTTGCGTCATACGGCGTGGACGGGATGACCACCTTGACTCCGGGGGAATTCATGAATGTCGCATCCAGGTTGCCGCAGTGATGCGGACCGGAAATGATCCTCATCCAGTTGCATGTCCGGATGACCATGGGACATGTGATCTTGCCGCCGCTTACATAATAGAGGGAGCCTGCCTGGTTGTGGACCTCATCCACCACGAGCGTCATCAGTGAGCCGAACATGATTTCGACTACCGGGCGCATGCCGAATGCGGCAGCTCCAACGGCCACCCCGCCCAGCGCGCCTTCGGAAATCGCCGTCTCGATGACCCTGTCCTTTCCAAATTCCTCCTGCAGTCCTTTCGTGACGCCGAAAATTCCCCCCTGCATTCCCCCGATGGCTTCGCCTATCTGGAAGACATCAGGATCGCGGCGCATCTCCTCCGCCATTCCTTCACGAAGGGCATCAATGAACTTCATCTGCTTCATGGCTGTCATTCCTCCCTGCCGATGCCTACACAGGCTGGCTGTATACTTCGTCTATGCCGTCGTAACGGTCCGGAACGGGGCTTGCCAAGGCAAAACGCAAGGCGG
>CAZFWQ010000097.1:3920-11339 GCA_964522755.1 uncultured Oscillospiraceae bacterium
CATTGATCATGTTGATCGTGCTGAGCACATCGGCTGTCTGCTGCTTGTAGTCGGTCGGGAAGGTGTACGCTGCGCCGCCGCCGTCTGGCGCTCCGCTTGCCGGTGTTGTCGCGTACCCCCCGAGCGCACGCCCGAGCCGCCCTGCAGGGGCTTCGTCTCAAAACGGAGGATGGGATCGAAGTCGGGCTTGTTCATCGCATCCACCACCTCGGGCAGGTTTCGCAGGTTGCTGACGCTGTCCGTCCACTTGGCGGTGTTGCACTCAAGAAGGCAGGGGCCCGAACCCGCCCGGATCTTCGCCGCGAATTCATCGGCTTTCGCATGCACGGCGAGCACATCGTTGCCGTCCACCGAGGCGCCTTCGATTCCGTATGCGAACGCCCGCGCAGCGATCCGTTCACCCGCCGTCGTTTCCGTGTTGTCATTCCACATCTGGCGGTTGTTGTTCTCGATGACGTAAAGAATGGGCAGTTTCTGCACCGTCGCCATATTCAGGCTTTCGTGGAACACGCCGCGGTTCGTGGAGCCTTCACCGCCAACGGCGACAACCATGACCCCCCGTTTCCTCGCGACAAAGCCGGCGCCCGTGGCAATTCCCCACTGCTGCCCGACCACGGCGTTTCCAGTCATCGCCTTTTTGGTCATGTCCATCAGGTGAATCTGTCCCCCGCGACCTTTGGTCACGCCGTCCACCCTGCCGTAGAGTTCGGCCCAGAGCGCGTCATAGCTGCATCCGCGAGCCATGTAGTGTCCACCGCCGCGATGACCGGTCACAAGGCAGTCGTTGTCCGAATAGACTTTGGACAGCGCGGTGGGAATGGCTTCCTGCCCAAGGCAAGGCAGCATGTGCCCTTCAATCTCGCCTTTTTTAAAGAGCTCAATCATTTTTAATTCCGTCACCCTGATAAGCAGCATCGTTTCATAGATATCAAGCATATCGCTGTTCTTCAGTTGCATCGCTCATCCCTCCGGAAGCATCATGGCCAGCACGGCAGTCTTTAAATCCGAACGCCTGGGCATGCACTTCTCCACCTGCGCCATTGAACTTCCTTTTCATTGCATGAAGCCTGTATTCGAATGCGGGATCCGGGTCTATTTGATATTCTGCCCCACCACGGATTTGGCGAATTCATGCGCCTGCCTTGTTTCCTCCGGCGAGAGGAAATAGGGCCGGCCCATCTGCTCGGCGATGAAGGTCGTCTCCGCCGTCACCTCGCACGTGATGATGTTTTCGATGGACTCCTCAACCGTCCTGCCGCCGACGACAAGCCCGTGGTTCCTGATGTTGACTGCAAAGCCGCTGCCCATCGTGTCCACGATGTCCTTGAGGTATTCCGGCGTGTGCGGGCCCGGATGAACCCAGTGGGTACAGGGAACGGGTCCGCCCACAAGGTTGCCCTGCGTTGTGGTGATGACGGGGATTTCCCTGTTGAGCGCGGCAAAGGCGGTGGCGTACCTTGAATGCGAATGGGTTACGCAAAGGATGTCCGGCCTTGCGCGCAGCACCGCCGTGAACATGTCGCTGGCGCAGGAGGGCCTTCTCTTGCCGTCCACCGTCTGCAGCGTGTCGATGTCGATGACGCACATGTCTTCCCAGGTGAGGTTTTCATACTCCATTCCGCTCGGGGTTATCACGACCAGGTTTGTGTCGGGGTCGCGCGCGGCCACCGTTCCGCCTGCCATGACAATCAGGCCGTATTCCCTCAGTTTCTTTCCGGCAATCAAAACGCGTTCCCTCAATTCCTTCAGCATCATATCGTCCATCCTTCCTTCATCCACAGTGCATGGCATTTCATCAGCCATGAGTCGAAAATCCGCAGTGACGGCTTTTGTCATATTGCCGCATGCCTGATTGGCAACTTTTTATCCCATACCTGTTCCGCATGCTGCAATCATTGTATCACCGCCGTCCGTCATTAAATACGCCGGGAACGGAGCCCATTGCACATATGAGCAAATTGTTATAAAATCACCATGCCGACGAAAGGAGCCTGCCGGACATGATTTTCGAAGACAATCGGGAAACCCTTGGCAAGATAGCCACGCTCTATTACCTGGGCGAATTGTCCCAGGACGAGATTGCGGTGATGTACGGAATATCGCGATTCAAGGTTTCGCGGCTTCTGAAAAAGTGCCGCGAGTACAACATCATCGAATTTCACATCAACAACAAGCCTGAGTATTACAGAAAGCTGGAAGCCCAGCTGTGCGAGCTGATGCACATTGAACAGGCCATCATTGTCGCGTCGGGGTCCACCGTCGGCGAATCAAAAAACAATGTGGGGCGCGGCGCGGCAAAATATCTGGCAGACTCCCTGAAGGACGGCATGACGGTCGGCTTTGACTGGGGAACCACCCTGCAGGCCATGGTGCGTGAATACAACAGTCCGAAACAGTACGGGAATTGCCGGTTCGTGCAGATATCCGGCAGCGTCGCATCCCAATCCGTCGCCAGTTCGGGCTACATGGACGGTCATGACATCGTCCGGAACCTGGCAGCGAAAGCCGGAGCGAGCTGGTCCCTGTTTCCGGCGCCGTACATCGTGAAGGACCGGCTGCTGTGCAGGATGCTGCTGGAAGAGCCCATGATAAGGAAGCACATCGCCCTGTTCGATAAAATAGACATGGCTATTTTCGGCGTGGGCTCGTCCGTCGCGCAGAACCTCTTTTCATTCTACAACAGCTTTCTGTCCCCGGAAGAGTGGGAACTGCTGCTTACGTACAAAAGCGCCGGTGAAATTTTCAGCAGCAGGCTCACGGCGGACGGCAAGGTCATCGAGACCTTCCTGACCGGCCGTGTGCTGACCATCAGCCTGGAACAACTGAAACGCATCCCGAGCGTCGTCGTGCTGGGAGCCGGCGCAGACAAGGCCGTATCGCTGATCGCCGCAGCCAGGGGTGGATTCTTCAATATCATGATCATTGACGAAGTGACGGCACTGAGCATACTCAATCTCATCTTGCAGGAGGTGTCCCATGGACAACGGCAGGACGGCGAACAGGCCCAGGACTTATTTCCTGCAGGAAGCGATGGCGAACGGGCTTGAGGCAATACTGGCACGGCTTGACAGGGAAATGGAAAACAGGCCGTTTTTCGAACTGCGGATCCTCCCCGTGCAAAAACTGGGCCATGCACTCTGGGACAACGGAGACATGTCATCACGATATCTGGACGCTTTCATCCTTGCCGGACAGGCAATCGGCGTTTTTCACCTCCCTGAGGAAGATTCCCTGCGCAAGCGCATGAACGAATGCGACCCCTATGAGCACCCGTTCCTGGTTACGCGCGTCTTGATTTCGAGCGTCGACGTGTACCTTCGCGAACCTTCGAAAGCCAACCGGGAGCGCATTGACGGACTGGTCGACCTGATACGCGGGCACCTGACCATTGAAGGGGATCTTGCCTACCTGTTCAAGGCGCCTGAAGGCTGGAATTCAATCGATGACGCGGTTTTTGGGGATTTCATGCCGTATCCGACCTATCCGCTGGGCGGCATCATCCTTGCCCTGGCACGTTACCTGGAAGCGGCGGACGCACCGTCCGCAGAGGATCTGATGCGAAAACTGGTGAAGTTCACCGCGCATAAGAGCGGGACATTCACGGCGGACGGGCATTACTTCGGGCATACGCATTCGGGTGGAATTCTGACTGCTGCAGCGGGGATGGCCCGATGGGCGGTTCACACGAAGGATGCCGTGCTGCTCAAACAGATGAAGGGCGCGTTCGACTGGACCATCAGGCATTCCAGCAGCTGGGGATGGATACCGGACGGACTCGGCAGCAAAAACGCCTCAAGCGAAACCTGTTCCATCACCGATGCCATCCATCTTGGGCTTGTCCTTGCGAGGCACGTGGACCCCGCTTATTACGAAACGGTTGAATGCATTGCCCGGAACCAGCTCATTGAAAACCAGATCAATAAGAATGAGTTCAGGGACCGGGAACTGGGCATCCTTGAAAATACTGCGATAGCCAATGCCTTCCATGGCTGCTGGGCTTCATGGTCTTTTCCCAATTCATTGGACAACAGCCTCGAAATGCTTGAAGGCTGCTGCCTGGGGTCCGGAATCCGGGGTTGCTTCCTTGTCTGGGACAGCGCCGTGGAGAAAAGGCAGGACATCGTGTCGGTCAATATGGCTTTCAGCAGGAATTCGCCTTGGGTGGAGGTCATCAGCCATCAGCCGTATCTTGGAAAGATAGACCTCGTAATCCATGACGCCCCGCGGCTGCAAATCAGGATGCCAACCTGGGCCGATGAGCGGAAGATGACCGTGTCCGTCAACGGCGCAGCGCAATCCATGAGTCTTTCGGAAGGCATATTCCAATTTGTCCGCGGAAACTCAGCCGAAGACCTGTATTTGTGCCCGTGTTCCGACGAAAACGAAAGAACGACGGCACAAATACAGGATGGATATCTTCGGTTCGACGGCCTGAAAAAAGGTGACAGAATTACGGTTTCCTATCCGATGCAAAGAGTGGAAACCTGTGAAAACGTAAATGGCACGGAATACCATGTTCGCTGGAGGGGGAATACGGTAACGGGCATTTCACCAAAAGGACTGACCTATCCGATTTTCGAGCGGGACTGGATGGAAGCCGAAGAAGCACCATCAACGGATTCCATCCCTTATGAAGCCCAGCTTGGCGGACCGGTGCACTGGTAATCTGCGGAATGCTCAGTAAATGTCTTTGTTCGCCAGTTTATAGTCTGCAATGCCAAGCTTTCGAATGATGTCGATGCCATAGGGGCATTTTGGCATGCATTCCCCGCAACCCGTGCAGCGATCTCCTTTTACAGGCAAATCAGCGTACAGGCTCCTTGCCATGCGGTCGTTCCCGAACCACAGGCGCAAACGCTGGCGCAGCGCGAAATCCGCGGCGTCTGTGACAGTTCCGTCCGCCATCTGGCGGTCATAGTATCCTTCGAGCCTGAAAATCGCTGGCATGTCGAGACCCTCGGGACAGGGCAGGCACTTCCCGCACTGGCGGCAAACGTAATTTCCCAGTTCGGGCGCATCACGGTAAAGCTGCTCCTTTTCCGCATCGCTCATCGGAACGAAGGATTCGGCAAAGGCGAGGTCCGCTTCCAGCATGGCCCGGTTGTTGATTCCGGCGACAATGACGGAAACCGGCTGGCCGAACGCATACCTGAATGCCGGTGCGGCGGAGCGGTGAAGCAGGCCGTCGGCGACGGGCTTCATCAGGATGACCGCGGTATTCCCGGCGTTCGCCAGCGGGAGAAGGACTTCTTCGATTTCAGGATAATTGAAGTGGTCGTAATAATTTATCGTCGTCATGACAGCCCGGAAAGGATAGCGCCGAAGCGCCTCCACAAGGACGTCCGGCTGGCCGTGCATCGAAAGGCCGATGAATCCGACCCTGCCTTCACGCACTGCCTGCTCGGCGCCGGCCACGGCGCCATCCGGCGCGAGAATGGCGTCAAGGTCTTCCATGGTCCCCACCGCGTGCATCAGGAGGACATCGACGTAGTCCGTCTGCAGATTCTCAAGGCTTCTGCCCAATGAATCCAGGCAGCCCTGTTTTCCTCGCTCGCCGGTCTTGGTAACCAGTACGTATTCATTCCGCCGGTGTGATACCGAACGGCCTATCTTTCGCTCGGACTCCCCTTCACCATAGCCGAATGCCGTTTCGATATAATTGCCGCCGGCATCAAGGTAGCTGTTCAGAAGCACTTTTGCTTCCGACAAGGGAATTTCCAGCAGATGGAATCCGCCGAAACCCAAAATGGATGTGCTCAGCCCCGTATTTCCGAAATTCCGTTTTTCCATGTCATTTTCCTCCGCAATCCATCATCTTTTTCTTATCCTTAAAATCGTACCATAAAGCGGCGCCCGGCACAAACGCATATCTTGCAAACGCATATCCTGCAAACATGGAGCAGCAGCTTTTGTTGCGGAACCAAGTCGCAAAAGCATCTCCGGGAATGCGTTTCTTGCATTTTCTATCCGAAAATCGAATGAACCGGAATGACCAGGCCCTCGAACATGAATGACGCCGCATTTTCGCTGTCGTGAAAATGCCGAATGTCGGCCACGTCCTCGTTTTCAAATTTATACACTGTGATTTCCCGGTTGAAAGGATTTACGATCCAGTATTCGGAGACCCCGGTGGAGAGATACAGATCCAGTTTTTTGACGGAATCCTTGCCTAGGGAGCTTTCCGACAGGATCTCGATGACCAGCGAAGGCACACCCATGTAGTAGCCCTTGTCATTCAAGTGCTCATCCAGGTCGCAGATCACCATCAAGTCCGGCTGCACCACATTGGGTTTGTCAGCGCTTCGTTTCAGCGTGATGTCATAAGGGGCAAGCATGGGGCGGCAGCTTTTGCCGCGGAACCAGGCCGCGAAGTGATAATAAAGTTCACCCAGTGCCGTCTGGTGGATTGTCTTGGGCGAAGACATCCAATAGATCACGCCATCGATATACTCATACCGTTCCTCGCTCGAGTTGGTGAGTTCAAGAAATTCTTCAAAAGTGGCTTCCCGTGGATATGCCGCATAGGCCGCCACCCGTTCACTCACCATGAGAGTGGTTTCCGGATGGGTCTCAGGCTCTTTATAGGCGCTCAGCCGGGCCACCTTCTGGCCATTGCTCAAAACGATGATGTCTTCGCGCATGGCTTCGCGCAGATATTTGCCGAGATTGTTTTTCAGATCGGTTGCATGAACCAACATACAAATCTCCTTCGCATGACACAAATAGCCAATATGGTCTAATTAGCTATTTTAGCCATTATACCTCACTCGCACGGATAGTGCAATGAGGAACGACTATTCACTGTGGAACGACTATTCACCATGCACCTCGCCGTGTGGCCTCCGCCATTCACATGCCAGTCACCTCGGGAAAAGTCGTGATCCCTTCGTCAGCGGCGTATGCCGCGCAAAAAAAAGTGTTAATCCCTCATATCGTGGGAAGAATATTCTTATTGGATCCGATGCCCATTATCGGGCAATCATGGAGGAGGTATTCAAATGAGCATTCGCAAGATTGTGACGATCCTTTGCCTCGCATTGACCTTGTCGCTTGCTGCCTGCGGAAACAAGGTACCTGTTGATGTTCAGACGTTTATCGAGAAATCGCGAAGTGCGAACCTGGAAATCACCGATGCCACGGATCAATTCACAGCCGGCGACATCAGTTCCGCGACCATTGCCTCGGGTGATGGGTACCAGGTGGAATTCTATGTATTGCCTTCCGAAAGCCTTGCAATTGACGCCTTTGACACCAATCAGGCGGATTTCCAGAAGCTGAAGGAATCAAGCAGCATCACTGCTTCCGTGAGTATCGGGAACACCAGCAGATATGAGCTGACCTCCAGTGGAAAATTCTACCTGGTTTCAAGAATCGGCAACACGTTTTTTTATTCGGCAGCAGAATCCCAGTACAAGGACG
>CAZFWQ010000098.1:0-6246 GCA_964522755.1 uncultured Oscillospiraceae bacterium
AAAACAAGCGCATGGCGGAGCTGTATTGCACAGGCTGCAACTACTGCATGCCCTGCCCGCACGAAGTCAACATCCCATTGAATTTCCAGGTGATGAATTACCATCGCGTTTATAAAATCACCGACTATGCAAAGGAACAATACAAGCAAATCGGCACGGTGGACTGGATGAAGGGCAAAAACGCTTCGTTCTGCACCGAATGCGGGATTTGCGAAGACAAATGCCCTCAGAAGATCGAGATACGCAAGCAATTGAAGGAAACAGCCGCCGCGCTCGGGTAGGCTGAAACCGGCGGAAGAAGCAGCAGCCACGGCACAGGACAAAGCCATCGGAACCGGTTTCCAGCCCGGATGTGCCATGAAGGATATGGAGGCACTGATGAAGGATACGGAGGCACTGATGAAGGATACGGAGGCACTGATGAAAGATCCGAAGACACTCCTCGGTGAACTGCGCGCATTCAAGCCGGAAGCCGGCAGCATCGCCTTCTGGTGGCTGGGGCAGATGGGATTCGCCATCAGGGCCGCCGGCCGGCTGATACTGGTGGACGCGTTTCTTTCCGCGCACAAGGGGAGGGTGATCCCGCCTTCCCTGGACGCCGATGAACCGGAACTGGCGGATTTTGTGCTCGGCACCCATGACCACACCGACCATATCGACAGGGTGGCGTGGCGGCGCATGGCGCTGGCGGGTGAAAAAATCCGGTTCGTCGTGCCGGACTTTCACAGGAAAAGCGTAGTTTCGGAATTGGGCATTTCAGAAAACCGCGTGATTGGGGTAGATGAAAACATGCCGTTCTCGGAAAATGGATTGACCATCCGGGCCATCCCCTCCGCGCATGAATTCCTGGACACGGACCCGGCAACCGGGAGGCACCCGCATCTGGGGTACATCATTGAAGCGGACGGACTGCGCATCTACCATGCGGGAGATTCGTGCATATACGAAGGCATGCATTCCAAACTGAAACAATACGGCCGTTTCGACGTCATGTTCGTTCCCATAAACGGTCGGGACGGCGTTCGTTACCGCAAGAACACCATCGGAAACATGACGGCGCAGGAGGCCGTGGATCTGGTGGGCTTCATCCATCCCGGACTGGCTGTCCCCGGACACTATGAAATGTTCATGGGGAATCAGGGAGACCCCGCCCTGTTCGCAGACTACCTCGATGCGAAGTATCCCGGCATCCCTTGCCGGATTGTGGAGCACGGCGAGCGGATTGACGTAGTCACCGCAGGTTGACGGAGATGAAAGCAGCATTGAAAAACAGCGCAAAACCGGGAGTCGCCGATTCCCGGTTTTGTGTTATACTTGGGTATAAGGGTTTTGGAATTCGTTCTGCCCCTTTTTTGGCAAGCCGCAAGAGCATCCGCACTACAGGAGGTGGCCGTCCGCAAAGGATGGCGAAACATGCATGATCAATGTAACCGGTGTCTCCCTGCGATACGGGGATAAAAAACTGTTTGAAGACGTAAACGTCAAGTTCACCGCAGGCAACTGCTATGGGGTCATCGGCGCCAACGGGGCCGGCAAGACCACCTTCATCAAGATCCTCTCAGGCGAAGTGGAGCCGAACGAAGGGTTCGTCACCATCACTCCCGGAGAACGGCTGGCCATCCTCAAGCAGGATCATTTCGCGTTTGACGGGCTTTCCGTGCTGGAAGCCGTCATCATGGGCCATCAGCGCCTGCATGACATCATGAAGGAAAAAGACCTGCTCTATGCCAAGGCGGATTTTACGGAAGCGGATGGCATGCATGCGTCCAATCTTGAACATGAGTTTGCAGAACTCAATGGCTGGGACGCGGAAACCGATGCGGAAAAGTTGCTGATGGGCCTCGGCGTCGGCAGGGAACTGCATGAAAAACTGCTGGGAGACCTTTCCGACGCGGACAAGGTGAAAGTGCTGCTTGCGCAGGCCCTGTTCGGCAATCCCCACATCCTGCTGCTGGACGAGCCCACGAACCATCTGGACTTCAAGGCCATCAACTGGCTGGAGGAATTCCTGATGGATTACCTCAACACCGTCATCGTGGTCTCGCATGACCGCCATTTCCTGAACAAGGTCTGCACGCACATGATGGACATAGACTACAACCGCGCCACCCTCGTCACAGGCAACTACGATTTCTGGTACGAATCCAGCCAGCTGGCCGTCCGCCTCATGGGAGACCAGAACAAGAAAAAGGAAGAGAAAATAAAAGAACTGCAGGCGTTCATCGCCCGCTTTTCTTCCAACGCGTCAAAAGCCCGGCAGGCGACATCCCGCAAGAAACTGCTGGACAAGATCACCATCGACGACATCCATATCTCCTCCCGCAAATATCCGTTTGTCGGATTCACCCCCGCGCGGGAAGCCGGCAGGGAAATCCTGGTCGTGGAGAACATCACGAAAACCGTCAACGGGGAAAAGCTGCTCAACAACGTCTCGTTCCGTGTGGAAAAAGATGATAAAATCATTTTCCTTTCCAGAAACGATGCCGCGCGCACAACCTTGTTCCAGATACTCATCGGCGAAATGGAACCGGACGAAGGCACGTTCAAATGGGGCATCACAACCAGCCAGGCCTATCTTCCCAAGGACAACACCGCTTACTTCGACGGGGTGGAATATTCCCTTGTGGATTGGCTCCGTCAGTTTTCCACCGAAAAATCCGAGAATTTCATTCGCGGCTTTCTTGGCAAAATGCTGTTTTCCGGAGATGAACCGCTCAAGATGGCCAGTGTGCTTTCGGGAGGGGAGAAGGTGCGCTGCATGTTCTCCAGGCTGATGCTCTCCGGAGCCAACGTGCTGATTCTGGATGATCCGACCAACCACCTGGACCTTGAATCCATCACGGCCGTGAACAATGGACTTACCGCGTTCAAGGGAACCATGCTGTTCTCCTCGCATGATCACAAGTTCATTGAAACCATTGCCAGCCGCGTCATCGAAATCACGCCTTCCGGCCTGATGGACCGACGGATGGAATTCAACGAATTCCTTGAAGATGATGCCATACAAAGCCAGATAGACGACATGTACGGAAAATGATGTCAATGCTGTTTCGAACGGCCATATGAACACGACGGCAATAAGCCGCGGCAGTCATGCCGGGCGGCGGGAGGATTTGTAAATGAGGGAATGCATTTGCAGTACGTGCGCGAATCTGCGCGACGTGCTGGGTGAAGAAGGTCCGACGGGGGATTCCGACTGCATCCACGGGTATCCGGGCGCGGCATGCGAAACCTGCGAAACCGGGGAATGTGATTTGGAATGCGCTTATTATGCCGACGAGGATGTCGAGCGGGAAACCATCGCTGTCAAGTGTTCGCTGTGCGGAAAAGAAATGCAGGCGGACGCGACGGATTCGGAAGACGGAGAAATTTTCTGCGTCGACTGTTACCTGAAGCGGCCTTTGTAAACATTGTTCTTTGCATCGCATCGCACACGGTCCGGCGTCAAGTCTGTGTTCTAAGGCGGTTCTTCATGCGGATCGGCTGCCATTCATCCGATTTTATTGTCAATCATGCAACGGGAGGTCTTCATGGGCAGAGTGGGAGATGAAATCGCGCGCATGCGCACAGCCAGGGGAATGACGCAGAAACAGCTTGCCAACCAGGCCGGCGTTGCTGAAGTGTATATTGCCGATGTGGAATCCGGACGCCGGGTCATGCAGGATCAATTGGCATCCCGCATATCCAAACTGCTCGGGGGGAATTTTGGCAGCGATCTGCCGGATTATGTGGAACCGGCATCCGGAGGAAAGACATCCGCCACCCGTCCCGCACCCGCCTCGCAAAACGCCGCCAGGCCTTCCGCGCGTCCGGTGGAGCCGGTGTCACAGCTTGTGTACAGCACCCAGCCCGAGGTACCCCCAAAGGCCGGGGCGGAAACGGCAAACAGCAGTTGGAGCGACGCATTCGGGCAGATGTTGAAGGAAGTGCCCGTTTTTGATGCCGCCATGCTTGTAAAGACTGGGAACCGGACAATGGCCGTGTTGAACGGGAAAGTGGAAGAACAGCCCAAGGACAAGGTCTTCTGGCTGCAGGCGGAAGACAATGAGATGATAGGGTACCGCATGCAGCGCACGGACATGGTTTTTGGGGTCCAGGCCAGCGTATTGGCGGATGACGGGTTCTATCTGCTGGAAGTCGGAGGGCGCCGGCTGATGCGTCACTTGAAAAAAGAGCCGGGCGGCATGGTGCAGATTACCTGCCACAAGGGCGCCCCGATTCGGGAAACCATGTCCATTGCCATGATCAAGGTGCTGGGACGCCTGCTGAGAGTGGAGATTCGGCTGCCATGACCATCGATTTCGGCGGCGTGGTCATCCAGATGGCTGTGATGCTCCTCATCGTGCTGGCCGGATACGCAGCCCGGCGCTTTCGGTGGCTGGATTCCGCCGCGGAAGTCGTGTTTTCGCAGACAATCGTACGGATAACGGCGCCATGCCTCGTATTCTACGGGGTAATGGGCAATCGGGACAGGCTGTTCTCCGGCAGCCTCCCGCAGGTAATGCTTGCCGTTGTCGCCGCGGTGCTTTTGGGATACTCGCTGGCTTTCCTTGTATTCAGGGGCAGACGGCTAGATCCGGAACATCGGATGCTTTTGCGTTTTTCAACCATGTTCGGCAATGTGACCTTCCTGGGCATACCCCTGTGTTATGGTCTGTTTGGCCAGGAAGGCCTGTTGTACGCTTCGGTTTACGCAGTAATGCAGGAAACGCTTTTCTGGTCCGTCGGCGTGGCCATGATGGGCGGGGGACATGCGAAGGCAGATTGGAAGAAGCTTTTGAACCCGGCGCTCATCGGCATCCTGATAGCTGCGGTATTTGTGGCGATGGACATCCCGGTGCCGGAATTCGTCCTGAAAACCGCGAATACGGTTGGAGCCGCCACATTGCCGCTTTCCCTGATGGTCGTCGGAGCGGGGTTCTACAGCGCGAAGGCTGAAGTGCGGACAATGATCCGGCTGCTGCCTGTTGCAGGATTGAAGCTGATACTTATTCCAGCCTTGATGGCCGCCGTATTGTCATTTGTACCCATGGAACCCGTCGCCCGCATGGTGCTTGCATTTGAAATCGCCATGCCGTCGGCGGCGGCAGGCGTTCCATTGGCCCGGATGCTGGGGAAGGATTCCGGATTCACCGCAAATGCCGTTTTGCTGACCACGGCCCTGAGTGCGCTGACCGTGCCGCTGCTAGTACTTGTCATGAACCGGATGGGCTAGGGACTGCCGACGGGGGGTATGGTTCGAAAGAGATTCACTCGCTTGACATTGAAAGAGATTCACGCGCTTGACATTGAAAGAGATTCACTCGCTTGACACTAAAAGATATTCACGCGCTTGACGCTAAAAGAGATTCACTCGGCTGGCACTAAAAGAAGTCTTGATGGAATTGGCGGAACACATGATGACCAATCACAGGCGGAATTCATTGGCGAATACCGGAAAGAGGAAAAAACGGGAGAGATTCGGCGGGAAGCCTGATTTCCTATTAATCTTTTTGGTACGGATTTTTCTCTGGTTCTGGTTTCTCCGGTTCAATCTGAAATATGACAAGTCCTGCATAAAGGAAATGAAGGGACCATACATTCTGATCGCCAACCACCCGTCCACCCTGGATGCCTTTCTGATTGCGCGCGGTCTCAATCCCCACAACACCAACTATGTGGCGAGCCAGTCCTTCTTCCGCGTCCCCATCCTGAATTTCCTGCTCGCGCGCCTGGGAGCCATCCCGAAAGCGCACAGCCAGAAGGACATCCAGTCTTTGCGGCTGATGCTCAAGGCCCTTTCCGCCGGGCGCGTGCTGATGGTATGCCCGGAAGGCCGCCGCTCTTTGGACGGTACGGGCAGCCGTTTCTCTGAGGCCATGGCCAAGTTCGTCAAGAAAACCGGACTGCCGGTTGTGGCGGCCAAGATAACCGGTACCTACCTCGTTTGGCCCCGGTGGGCGGACCGCGAGGCTCCGGGCCCGCTTTCCGTATCTTTCCGGAAGATAATCGACCCCTCCGAGCTGGGAGCCCTGACTGTTTCCGAAATCCACCAGCGCATGCTGGAGGCGCTCCGGTTCAACGAGTACGAAGCCGGGCGGGAAAGACGGAACCGCGGAAGGAACCGTCATTCCGCGGAAAATATCGAACGGCTGCTGCACATGTGTCCCTGCTGCGGCCAATGGGAAGCAATCGAAGGACGTGGAACGGACATCTCCTGCCGGGTCTGCGGCGCCGCCGCCGTCATGGACCCGGACGGGACGATTC
>CAZFWQ010000098.1:6346-7343 GCA_964522755.1 uncultured Oscillospiraceae bacterium
GTGGCATCGGTGGCATAACACCGGACGGGACGATTCGTGGCATCGGTGGCATAACACCGGACGGGACGATTCGTGGCATCGGTGGCATAACGCCGGACAGAATAGTTCGTGACATCGGCGGAATTGCGGGAAAATGGCCGGATGTGCCTTCGTGGTACAAGCTGCAGCGGAATGCAATGGCGCAAGCCATGAAGGATCCGGACTTCAGGGTCGAAGCGTACGTGTCGTGCCTCAACCGCGCCGAAGATCCCGGCAAGCCGCTGAAATCCCTTGGCCCCGGATATGCCGTCCTTGGAAGGGAGGGTCTTCGGTTTTCCGGCCAGGCAGACGGTGAGCCGTTCAACTGTTCTTTTCCCATAAGCCTTCTTGACACGCTGCCCGTATCCCTTGGCCATTTCTTTGAAATCTGCGACGAATCAGGTGCATACTGGCAATTCAGATTGCAGGACCAGAGAAAAGAGGTTCAGTTCGAACAGTTTTCGGATATCTGCATGCACGACGATGGCGCGCCTCAGTCATGATGCGCGGCAGACCGGGATATCATCAGCCTTGCTCAAAGGACAAAAAGATTATCCATACGTTCCTTGAAGATACGGGAGGTATGCAATGAGTGACTTTGCAAGAATATTCAAAACCTGCGCGGGTCCTGCACAAGTACCGGTCCTTCGATGGTTGTCAGGACCTGTTTCCCGACGCATGCAAAGACCGGTTTTTCGACGTGTGCTTTTTTTGATGCTGTTTCCGCTGTGCCTGTCGGTTGCCCTATTGTCAGCATGCGGCACGGTAAAGGAAATCACAGACAAACCGGGTGACGAGGTTGTGCCTCCGCCGACCGTAGCGGCGTTCGACACTTCCGAGCCCATCCACCAGGTGTGGATGGTTCCGGGAGATAAGCCCGCGGCTCTGGCCGCCGTCTTCGCCGTCATGAACGAGACGCTCAAGAAGGAAATCAACACGACCATCGAACTCAAGCATGTTCCCTGGCAGATGTGGTCAG
>CAZFWQ010000098.1:7353-11311 GCA_964522755.1 uncultured Oscillospiraceae bacterium
CCTCGCGGCAGCAAATCCGCCGGATGCACTCTATGTGTCGTCGGGTGCGAATTACGGCAAATTGGCTTCGAAAAACCTCCTGATGGCCATTGATGCCGAGATGCTTGCCCGGTATGCTCCGAAAATGTCGGAAGGACTCTCGGCATACACTTCAAATGGCCTGCGGGACTGCGAAGTGGCCGGGAAGGCATACATGGTCCCGGCAGTCGGCAATCTCTGGGTGGAGGACTGGCCGGTGCTAATTCGGGGCGATCTGCGTGCGAAGTACGGCATGTCCGAAGTTCGCACGCTTGATGATCTTGATGCCTATCTGAAGGCGCTGGGCGGGCCGGAATCCGGAATCGTTCCATGGAACGCCGACGGAAACAGCCTTGTGGCATACCTGCAGATGGCGTGGTTTCAGCCTGCCGGCATGAATGCGCTGATGCAGGAGTTCCCTTTTCTTGCATACAAGGTGGGCGATAAAAAGGCGGAAGTCAAAATCGTGCTGCAGGACAAGACTTTCATCGACGTGCTGCTGCAGCTCCATAGCCTTGCGGTTGCGGGAGCGCTGCCTGAAAACGTTCTCTATGAGAGAACCTCCGCAACCCAGAAATGGAGTGACGGCAAGAGTGCCTGCCTGATCGCGGATCTTGAAACCATCAGCAGCACCTACGACATCACGATGAGGGATCACCCTGAATGGATGCCCGAACGCTGCGTGCTCAATCCCGAGGCAAAACGGCAGAAGCAGCCCCTAAACCTCCATGGCATGGCAATTCCGGTTGGCGCCGCCGAACCGGAGCGATTCCTGATGGCTCTTGATTTGCTGTACGGCACGAAGGAGCTCCAGGACCTCTCCGTTGCCGGGCTGCCTGGAATCCACAGGGAAACCGCAACAGGCGATGCCTACTCAGCAGGGCCCGATGCGGCGAAATACCCGTTCAACGAAGCCGGGACATGGGCCTGGGCAAACAGGAGCCTGATGATGGCTCCCTCCGTGAACGGCTGGTACCGCAAAGAACTGTTCGACAAGTGGACTGTTGGGCAGGACATGGTTGTCGAAGCGGAACTGGCTGCCTTCGCGTTCGATCCTTCTCCGGTCGCGATGCAGTTGAACGCTTTGCAGACTGCCATGAATACCGAGGGGCGGTTCCTGCTCGCGGGCGTGTCAGATACAATCTCAACAGATGTGAAAACGCTTCAGGATGCTTTCCTTAAGGCTGGCATAGACGATGTGCGGATTGAGATGCAGCGGCAGGTGGATTTGTACCTGAAAAACCGATAGTCTGGCATTCGGTAGTCTGGGCATCCGGCAGCTTGGGCATTCGATAGAGAGGACACCTGATTTGTAAGGATGTTAGGACATCCGATAGTAAGGATATCTGATGGTTTGGATCAATAAATGATGATGAAAATAGGGCCCGTCGCAAGCTGTAGCGACGGGCCCATGTTTCGGGGACTCATGGGGATTTCAAAACAGTCACGGCCTCATATCCGGTTGACGCCTGTCGCAATGGCAGCTGCGGCAACAGCCTTGGCTACGGCGGGTCCCACGCGCTTGTCGAACGGGGCGGGGATGACGTAGTCGGGACGCAGGTCCGCTTCATCGATGAGGTCTGCGATGGCCCTGGCCGCCGCAATCTTCATTTCATCATTGATATCGCTTGCGCGTACATCTAAGGCGCCTCGGAAGATGCCCGGGAATGCGAGTACGTTGTTGATCTGGTTCGGGAAGTCGGAACGGCCTGTTCCCACTACGCCTGCACCGGCAGCCAACGCCAGGTCGGGCATGATTTCGGGAGTGGGGTTCGCCATGGCGAAGATGATTGGGCTGGGGGCCATGCTCCTGACCATTTCCTGGGTTACCGTGCCGGGTGCCGACAGGCCAATGAACACGTCGGCATTGACCATGACGTCTGCAAGCAATCCCTTTTTCATCTGGAGGTTGGAGATTTCCGCCATGAGGGCTTTTTCACCGTTCAGGCTGTCGCGCCCCTTGTAGATGGCGCCTTTTGTATCGCAGAGAATAACCTTTTTCATGCCCATGGCCATCAGCAAACGTGTAACGGCGATACCGGCCGCGCCGGATCCGTTGACAACGACTTCCAAGTTTCCGATGTCCTTACCGGTAAGTTTCATGGCATTGAGCATGGCGGCAACGACGACGACGGCGGTACCGTGCTGGTCGTCATGAAAAATCGGGATGTCGCAGATGGCCTTCAGCCGGCGTTCGATTTCAAAACAGCGGGGGGCCGAAATGTCTTCAAGGTTTACGCCGCCAAAGCTGCCGGCGAGGAGCTCCACGGTCCGGACGATCTCATCGACGCTTTTTGTGCGGACGCAGAGCGGAAAGGCGTCCACGTCGCCGAACACTTTGAACAGGACGCATTTGCCTTCCATGACCGGCATGCCAGCTTCCGGACCGATGTCTACCAGCCCGAGGACGGCCGTGCCGTCCGTGATGACGGCCACTAGGTTGTGTCGGCGCGTCAGGGTGTAGGAGAGGTTCACATCCTTCTGGATATCAAGGCACGGCTGCGCCACGCCCGGGGTGTACGCGATGGAGAGGTCATCCCGGTTGTTGACGGGGACCCGGCTGATGACTTCGATTTTTCCCGCCCATTCTTCATGCGCCTTGACTGATCTTTCTGCGATTGTCATGTTTCATATCCTCCATATGTCTGTTTCGGTGTAAAGACCCCGTATGTTGATGAGATTGAATCATTGAACTTTGGGCCTGCCGCTCGGAATGTTTCCTGCAGCACCTGACGCGACTACATGTTTTCAACATCCTTGATGATGAGGCGGAGCTGTTCCGCGGAGTACTGCATTGCCTTGAGTTCATCGGCGGAAAGCGGGAACTCGATCACCTGCTGGACCCCTTGGCCGTTGACGATGCTGGGGACCGAAAGTGCGACATCGTGAAGACCGTAAGTGCCGGTCATGACGCTTGACACGGTGCGGATGGTATTCTGGTTCTTGATGAGGGTTTCCACCAGGGTGTTGACGGCAATGGAAATGGCATAGTAAGTGGCCCCTTTGTTCTTGATGACATTGGCGCCGGATTTCTTGACATCTTCGGCAATGACGGTTTTCTCTTCTTCTGTGAACTGCTTGCCCGTGATGCGCATGTACTCGTCTATCTGGATGCCGGCCACATGGGTGGCGCTCCAGGCGGGGAACTGTGTCTCGCCATGTTCGCCGATGATATAGCCGTGGATGTTCTTGAGATCTACCCCGATCTTCTCGCCGAGTGCAAAACGGAAGCGGGCGCTGTCCAGCACCGTGCCGGAACCGAATACGCGGCCTGCCGCAAGCCCGGACCATCTCTGGATCATGAAGGTCTGCACGTCGACGGGATTCGCCACCACGAGGATGACCCCGCCATTGTAGTGCTTCATGATGTTGGTAGTGATGTCCTTAGCAATGACCATGTTCTTCCTGGCCAGGTCTGCGCGGGTTTCTCCCGGCTTGCGGTTCAGACCGGCCGTGATGATGATGACGTCGCAGTCCTTGACATCGGAATAATCTCCGGAATAGACGGCCATCTGGCCGACAAAACAAAGGCCGTGGCTTATGTCCATGGCCTCTCCATATGCTTTTTCCTTGACGACGTCGATGAGGACGATTTCGCTGGCGGTCTGGTTCAGTGCCATGGCGAACGCGATGGAAGACCCGACGAAACCGGCTCCGATGATTGCGACCTTTGTTTTGCCCCTGCTCATGCTGTCTCCTTATGCTGTGATCGATTGTGATTTTTTTCTCATAAATTCATTATAGCATGGTGAATGAAGGTGTTTCATAGAAAATTACCAAGGCCTCATCGCGGATTTTGGGAAAAATCACGGAACCCCTTGACGGAGGGAGTCTGCACGTTTGGATGAAATAGGATGATATGGAAGCGGACATCGTGAATGGAAACGGACATCGTGAATGGAAACGGACATCGTGAATGGAAACGGACATCGTGAATGGA
>CAZFWQ010000099.1:0-2858 GCA_964522755.1 uncultured Oscillospiraceae bacterium
ATCCGAAAATCATTGCAGAAACTACGAGCATTCCGATGGAGAGGATGCAGGAGATGAGTACCACTTTAAATACTGACTTGAATTTCATATGCATTATTTTGACCGTTTTCATATCGATATCCTTTCATTTTCCCAACTATGTATATTTTTACAATGTTTTTACAAGCATAATATATCATTAAAACAAGACCATTCCGCAGGCAGTGAGTTCATATGGAATCACGTTTCGAATATCACCTGAGTTTCCCAAGCTCATCATCCATTTCTTTAGTGGAATAGCTTTCCCTGATTTGTTGAATTCCGCCAAAAGTTCCTTTGGAAATCGTTCCATCCGGCGTATGATACAGATTATAACGCTTGTAGGCATCACCAATCCGAGTGAATTTGCCCATCCCTATCCCCAGGGAAGCATATGCGCTTTCGGGATAAGTCAACTTGGCATTATCATCAAGTTTTACTAAATGGTCTTTGTATGTATCATCAGAGCTATCCGTCAGGAATAGCAGGAGTTCATCACCGATATGGCTGTCTTCCTTATCGATATAGTCATACTGAATCAGCATATCATTTTCAATGTCCTTTACTTCAGCAGAGACGACACAATCAGAATCGCCATACATGTCATCAATCCCCTGATAAATGCCCGTAAGCTTTGAATGCGGTACTCCCAGTGTTCTTGCCACTTTGTTTTCATTGACTGTGAAAGGTACTGTTTCCAACGATCTGTCCATAATCTGACTGCTGCAGCCTGTAATCAGCAAGAATGAGCATAGCAGAATCAATATTCCGCAAATAATAAAACCGACGGTATTCATGATCGCTCTTCGCATGAGTTGCCCTTTCCGCTGAAACTGCAGATTTTTTCAATCATAAAGGAAAGTCTTGTACTCATTGAACCATCTGATTTTTCCGGATTCATCAAATTCGATTGTACCGGTGATTTGCCGATTGACCGCATTGCCTGAGTTGTCTGTCACATCAATATCGCATGCGAACGAATACTTGGCTTTCCCTTCAGACTTCAGCGAGGTTTTTGTTACCTTCGAAGACCATTTCTTTTCAATACCTGGCAATTGGTATTTCCAGGCATAGTTATTCGCCAAAAATGATAAATATGCACTGTCAGAGAAGTATTGCCTGTAGGTATCGGAAATGTATTTCAATGTTGGACTATTATCTTCAGTCATCGCCGTGAATTCTCCCGTGACACCTTTTGGGTCTTTTGAGGATTCCTTCGCATATGCCTCTGAAAAGACCTCATTCGGACAAGTGTAGAGTTCGTTCACTACCGTGGTGATTGCTGCCCGTTGCCGTGACTGATTGCCGCAGCCGGCGAAAAGACCAATCATGCACATGGATGCGATAAGGCATAAGGAAACCATCAACTTACGTTTCACATAAGGAACCAAATCCAATGGTACGTTTTTTTCCATTACAATCCTCCTGAATTGCTTGATTTTCATGCTGACCCGTGCAAATTTCAGGTTCTGATCCATGTATGACCGACTCATTGCAGACCTTTCTAAAAGAGATACTTTCACTGATTACTGATGATTACCCTATTTCCTTCAGTGAAGGTCAGCAGAATAGCAATACACTTAACAGAAATATATTCCATTTATATGTTAAATTTACATATTGCACCATGTCGCATAAGAATAGTATATCAATGATCCAGTGGATATTCATGTTATCAACAATATGATTACATTACGTTTCGAATTTTTGTGCGTGATAACGCAAATTGCCCACTTTACCCCTTATCAAAAACCACAGGCAGATCGAACCCGATCATGAATGTCGTGCTGATGAGTTCAGGGAAAAACCGCGCGTATCGCAGCGTCTTGCCCGGGCAATAAACGGTATGTTGACTGACTGCTCTTCATAGTCAAGAGGTGAAAGAACGCCTTATTCATGGCACTGCCAGACCAGCCGGGGTTCCTTTCCATAAATGTGGAAACCGGTGGTATCGCTTTTTGACAGGTTCCAACCTTTTCTGAAATGGCGAAGGAAACATGGCGGCCTGTGGCAGCATGCCGAAGAAGGTTCCCGGAATCATCATGGCCTTCCCATCCTTATGCAAGGCGATCCATTGCACGTCGAAGATCATGGCGGGTATTTTTACCACCCTGATCCAATGCCCCTATAAAACTTTCCTTATCGCATCCACAACAGCTTCGGCGCAGGCTTTCTCCCCTTCACCGCTCAGGTGGAGGTAGTCTTCTCCGATAAATGAGCTGATATTACCTTTTACAACTGCGTTCAAATCATT
Organism: uncultured Oscillospiraceae bacterium; assembly: GCA_964522755.1. Taxonomy (GTDB): domain Bacteria; phylum Bacillota; class Clostridia; order DSM-8532; family DSM-8532; genus JAEWSN01. The sequence goes on from CAZFWQ010000099.1 coordinate 2,273, forward strand.
GACGGGAATATTTCCTTTTTCCACTGCGTTCAGATTGTTGACGGGAGCGTTTTCCCTTTTTATCAGCTCTTCGACAGCCAGGTTGTACGCGTCGATATCGTCATTCCGGCAATTGACATTCCTGTCATCGACTGCCGTGGTTGAAGCCCAGATGATTTGCGCGCCTGTCTTTCGAAGCTCTTTCAAAATCCTTGCCATGTCATGGATATATTCATCCATGCTTGTGAAAATGCCGACTTGTTCATTCAGGCGGTAAATATCCCAGATGCCGTTGTTCCAATGGATGATGTCCGGTTTTCCCAGTTCTTCAATCCAGCCGTTGATCTGCCATAACGTGTATTTTGCAAAGCGGGCGTTCTCCTCCGGCCATACGACCTCCGCCTCGGCAGCCAGCGCTAGCTTCACCTGCGCCTGATAACTCATGCGGATGGAATCCCCTATCAATAGTACTTTTTTCATGGTTGTGCCTCCTTCATATGCCGTGTTCCCGTCCCGTTCTCACCTTTATGTGCCTGTATTGGTTATGATTTGATCATGATTCATCCGGGAAGGCTTCATCAGTGTTTTGGCAATCACGCAGATGATC
>CAZFWQ010000099.1:2868-11248 GCA_964522755.1 uncultured Oscillospiraceae bacterium
GCAACCGCAATCCAGCCGGGAAACTCCCCTTGAAAAAGAAACACCCACATGGGGCTCAGCACGATTTCAAGCATGGGAATCAGTGTGCCCTCGGTCTGTGACACCCGCCGTATGCCCAGCGTGAACATCATGTACGGCAGCCCGAACTGGAATATGCCAGCCAGCGCAAGCACACCGCCCGATTCAAGCGAGATGGGGGTACCGATGAGCACGGGTATGGAAATGAGCACATTGACTACATTGCCCAGCACAAGCGCGGCGACGGATTGCCTTTCATCCAGCCTGCGGGACAGCAGCACGTAAACGGCCATCGAGAAGCCGCTGGCGAGTCCCAGAAAGTTGCCGGATATCCTTGTCGGGTCTGCCTTTCCCCAAAAGAGCGCCGCCATGCAGACAAAACTGACCGCTAAGAATCCCAGGTCTTGCCTTGAAACTCTTTTCCTGTAAATGAGGACCGCCAGCAAGGGTGTGAAAAAAGGAAAAGTATAATATAGAAAGATTGCATTTGCCGCAGTACTCATCTTGACTGAAAATGCATATGCCAGCGTGGCAGCCGAATAACACAAGGCGCAAATCAACACCTGCAGAGTGAATGTAAATCGGGGCTTTATGAAAAATGCGAGCGGCAGCAGGCCAAACAGGCTGCGGATGCCGCATATGGCCAACGGAGAAAGTGGGCTGGTCTTGATGACCAGCCCTCCAAAGCTCCACATGACGGCGCAGCAGAGCAGGATGATGATTCCGCTTGCTCTTTGGTTCCCGGACAGTCCTTTATTCCCTGACATGGTTCCTCCAGTATCTATGCTGTTTGCCGTTTGTGGATATGAGCATGCAGCCTTATGGAATCAATGGTTTCATAGCTTTGGTAGCAACATAGGAATTCATGTACTTGTCAAACAAGCCTCCCCCGTCCCCGTCTTCATATAGATCAAGAATCGTGAATCCCGCCTTGATCTGTCCCCCTATCTGTTCCGTCAGCGTATGACTGAAAACCAGCGTTTCCCTGTTCTGGATTTTGTTCTGCAGTACATTATTCGAATCGTCCTTCAATGAGTCGTATGGCAGGCTATGCCTTGATATCAGGACATCTTCATTTTGAAAATCAGGTTCGAACAGAAAATGCTCTTCTTTGACAAAGGCCGCAAGAAGTGTTCCGCCTTTCTTCAGCACCCTGAAGCATTCATCCCAGATCCCCTGGATTTCCTTGACATAACAATTCGATATGGGATGAAATATCAAATCAAAGCTTCCGTCGGCAAAAGGGAATTTCTCCGTCATATCGGCTTTCACAATGTTGATTGCATACGCTTCCCGGTCTGCCACCAGACGTTCCATCTCCAATTGCTTCTCCGATAGATCCATTATGGTGACATCTGCTCCAAGCGCCTGGAATATGGGTCCTTGCTGACCTCCGCCGCTTGCCAGCCCCAGGACCTTTGTTTCCGGGGTAATATTCGGAAACCAGGACAAGGGCGTGGTGATTGTCGGGGTAAGGTATACTTTCATTATCCCGCTGCAAGCTTCGGCGTATCGCTCATGGGAAATCGGCCTTGTCCACTCATACCCGCCTTCTGCATGCTTGTCCCACGCATCCGCGTTCAGTTTAGTGTAATCCATTAAAGCAGCTCCTTCATGCCCTGTGCAAGTAATGCGCGGTTCCAAACCCAGCGTGAACCATCGATTTGACAATGATAACTGGCAATCCATATAATGTGGTGCAAATACCCTTTTACATACTACCACGGCTTCACAAGGAAAGGAAAAGGCAGTGACCGCTGAAATAAATATTCTTGAGACATTGCTTGCCCTGCTGCCCCTGATCTTTCTGCTTGCAGGCCTCGGCGCGCTCAAGCTGCCTGCGCACAAGGCCGGGGGCGTGGCGTTGGCGCTGACGGCACTCATTGCCTGGCTGGCATTCGGCATGCAGCCATTGCGCATCGCGGAAGCTTCGCTTGAAGGCGCTGCCCTTGCGCTGTTCCCCATTGTCTGGGTCGTCGTATCGGCGGTCTTCGTCTACAACGTGGCCGTTTCCACGGGCAGCATGGATGTGATGAAGAATACACTTTCCCGCCTTTCACCGGACAGGAGGGTGCAGGCGCTCATCCTGGCGTTTGGTTTCGGAGGTTTCCTTGAGGCTGTGGCCGGTTTCGGCACGGCGGTTGCCATCCCGGCGGGCATCATGGCAGCGATGGGTTTCGAGCCGCTGCTGGCTGCAACGGTGTGCCTCATTGCCAATACGATCCCGGTGGCTTTCGGCGTACTTGGCATACCGGTCATCATACTGGCGCAGACGACGGGCCTCGCACTCGACAAGCTCACATTATACACGGCGCTTCAGCTCATCCCATTCATTGTGCTGCTGCCGTTCGTGCTGATCTACGCCGTCACCGGCAGCGTCAGGCACATCAGGGGCGTCGTCGGCTTATCGCTTGCATCCGGCGCTTCATTTGCAGCCGGACAGACGCTGGCGGCAATTTTCATCGGACCTGAACTAGCCGCCGTTGTGGGATCCCTTGCGGCGCTGGCAGTCATGCTGGCATGGACAAGGCTTTGGCCCGTACGCAATGCGTATCGATTCAAAGGCGATAGGGCTCCGATAGGCGAAATGATGCACGAAGCGGATGAATCCGGCAGAACGGGCACCATGGCAAAGGCAGTGCCCATGGACGCACTAAAGACAATGCCCATGGACACATCAAAAACAGTGCCCATGGACGCACTAAAGACAATGCCCATGGACATATTGAAAACAACGCCCATGGACATAATGAAAACAACGCCCATGGACATATTGAAAGCCTGGTCCCCCTACATCTTCGTGCTTGCCCTCATATTGGCCGTCAAGTATCTTCCTTTTCTTCAGTTTCTGCTTCGATACCCATTCACGTTGTCTCAACAGTTTTATTTCGGACCGGGCGGGAAAAGTCAGAACTTCGCGCTTGCCACTAGCGGGGGCACTGTCCTTTTCCTGTCTGCTGTCGTCAGTGGATTCTTGCAAGGCGCTTCCTTAGGGAAAATTATCAAGGTGCTTGGCAAAACACTCAAGCAATTGTGGAAGACCGCACTCACCATCCTGAGTGTCGTCATGCTGGCGAAGATCATGGGCTACAGCGGCATGGTCGGGGAAATCGCCATCGCAGCCGCAGTCCTGGCGGGACCGGCCTTCCCGCTCATCGCCCCGCTCATCGGAGCCCTGGGCACGTTCCTGACGGGCAGCGACACGTCATCCAACGTGCTTTTCGGCGGCCTGCAGAAAAGCACGGCGCTGCAGTTGGGCATCAGCCCCGAGTGGCTGGCGGCGGCCAATGCCAGCGGCGCAACGGCAGGGAAGATGATTTCTCCCCAAAGCATCTCCATCGCCACATCATCCACCGGCTTGGCGGGCAGCGAGAGCAGGATACTGGGTACAACCATCAGATATTGCCTTGTGTATGCGATCCTGATCGGGGCCATCGTGCTGGCGTTCAGCTGGAAAGTATAAAGAACTGCATGCGGGATTATTCAGAAGGTTTTCAACAACAGGATCACTTAGTCGATCAACATTTCCCTGATCACTTCTTTGATGCTGATTATGGTGCCCTGTTCAAGAACACCGGCTTTTCTGACTAATCTCAGTTTATCGACACAGCGAATCTGGTCCAGGACAATCCAGCCATCCCGATCATCAAGCCTGGTTTTCACACGAGTCGGATAATTTCTTGATGCTGAAGTGATAGGCGCTATGATCACGGTGTTTATGTTGTGATTCATCTCGTTTGGTGATATGACGGCACAAGGCCTTGTCTTTTGTATTTCAGAACCTTTTGTCGGGTCAAGGTCAATCCAATAAACATCATATTGATTGATTACCATTCCCAATCCTCCAGTTCTTCGATTTTCTCTTCAGCTAATTGCATGCTATCCTCACCGGCGGCATGCATTTTCTTGAAAGCTTTATCCCACCCGGTTCTTTGGCTTTTCAACGGTGTTATGACTATCTTCCCGTCAACCACTTCCATATTCACTTTGTTGGATATGTTGCATTCCTTCATGATGACGGCAGGCAATCTGATGCCTCTGGAATTACCAATTTTTACAATATCAAGCAGCATGAACCTCACCTCCAAAGCCATCACTTCATCGTCATTATGTAGTTACTTAGTAATTACATATTAGCATGCCGATTCCCAATATGGCAATAGCGAATTGAATCACAGTCCCTGTGGGTGCGGTTCCCGTGCAATGTCAAGCTCCTGCCAGTCCGGCAATGCGGGAAAGGGCATGGTCGGAAGCGTCTGATACCAGAAAGCCGCGGTGGAAATATCGTCCTGGCGCGCCGCATAAAGAGAACCGTCGCTGTTCCAGCCCAGGTCCTGCGCTGTTACCCGCAAACTTTTCCTGAATCGGACGGGATCGGTAATATGAAACCTGTACAAGCCTATCTTGGTCTCCGACTCATATCTTCCGTCAGGAAGCATGACCTGCGGCATACCGCAATACGGAGTGGTGAAAACATGATAGGCGCGTTCCACCATGAAATCATAGGAGCCGCAGAAATAATCTTCAAGACCCGTCGAGCAGACTGTCGGACTCTTTTCCCCGTCAAGATGGAATTTCACTTCGCCTTCTCCCCACCATGCCCCGCTTTTCGGTGAAAATGCCATGTATGTTCCGACATATTGTCCCCTTCCCTCGATGCCATCGGCTATCACATAGGGCACGGCGAATTTTACGGGATTTTCCCTCCTGAACTGGCAGTGAAAATAGGCGGCATCTTCCGGAATACCGGTCAGCGTGAAGTTAATCTGATAATATATCTGAACAGGGAATTTATTGATGTTTTCAAGCGTAATCCTAAAGTTCCTTCTAAACGGCATCTCCCAATAACAGGCAAAAGCTTTGCCCGGATTTACATTTACAGGCAAAGCCGATACTTGCGCGAATTTATTCCATCCCGCGCAGAAGAAGTGTCCCACGGGACATTCGACGGAAGGCTGTTCCTGTCCGTCCCAATAAATCCGCAGTATGGAATGCCTCCAATTGCCGGTCACGGTCATCCACATCTGCGATATGCTTCCCGTGCCGTCGTAATCCGCCAAAACCATGACCTCGTCGGGCTGAATCGTCAGGGACGGCGACACTTTCCAACCCGCGCCGAGTTTTGACGCCGCTTTCGCTCCCGACCCCTCCTCTGAAAGACAGGCCCCGCTTCTTGCCCCACTTCTGTTCTCAGGTGATATCGTTCTTGATTCAGCATCTGAAACAAGTGAAAGATTTGACAAGTTCATTCCGAATCCGCTGAACATGTTTACTCCTCCCAATCGTGAAAATCCTGATCGCCCATGGCAGGCGGCACTACAGCAATGCGGAGCGCGCCCAACGCGTGAAATGCCGTACAATCGCAGCGAGAAGTTTCTTGAGCGGAAAAAGCCGTTACTACCGTCCGGACAAGGTCATGGTAACGTCATGCGAACCCGCTGGGCAAAGACTCATCCATTTCGGGGCGGCACCAAAATTCGATCATGTCAAAGAACCTGTTCATGTCGACAGGTTTGGGCAGGTAATCATCCATCCCGGCATCCAGGCAGTTTTCCCTGTCTCCCACCAGTGCTGCGGCCGTCATGGCGATGATGGGCGTATGCCGGTTGGTCCTTGCTTCCAGCAGGCGCATGATGCCCGTTGCGTCTATCCCGTTCAGCACAGGCATCTGGATGTCCATGACAACGGCGTCGAAATGGCCGGCACGAAAACTGTCCACAGCTACTTTCCCATTTTCTGCCACTGTGACATGCCACCCTTTTTTCGATGCCATCTTGGTCACGATCATCCGGCATGTTTCATCATCTTCGGCCAGGAGAAGGTGCAAGCCGGTTTCCTTCCGCGGTTCGGCTGTATATGCCACCAATGATTTTCCATCGCCTTTGACCGGATTGACGATTTCCAAAACGCAGTTGAAAAAGAAACTGCTGCCCTTTCCTTCCTTGCTTTCCGCCCAAATGCTCCCGTTCATCAGCTCCACGAGGCTTTTGGATATGGCAAGGCCAAGCCCGGTTCCACCGTATTTTCGGGTATCCGAGTTGTCAACCTGGCTAAAACTTTGAAACAGCGCGTTCATCCTGTCATTCGGAATCCCGATGCCCGTGTCCCTGACAATGAATTCCAGGATGATCTCCCGATTCATCCTGATTTCAACCTTTCTGATCAGTATTTCTATCTGTCCCGCTTTCGTGAACTTGACAGCATTCCCGACCAGGTTTGACAAGATCTGTCTCAGTCTGTATGGGTCTCCGATCAGGAGATCGGGAATATCCATTCCCATGCCGGATTTCAGGATCAAACCCTTTTTCTTTGCAGGTAGCATGAACACATCCACTACGTCATTCACCATTTCGGTCAAAGAAAACGTCGTCTTTTCCAGTTCCATTTTCCCGGCACCGATTTTGGAATAATCAAGGACGTCGTTGATCAGGACCAGAAGTGAATCCGCAGAGGCTTTTGATATGCGTACGAACTCCTGCTGCTCGTCGGTCAGCTGCGTCAGTTCCAGAAGCTGCAGCATGCCCAGCATCCCATTCATCGGAGTCCGGATCTCATGCGACATGGTGGCCAGGAATCGACTCTGGGCTCTGTTTGCCGCTTCAGCCTCTTCGCGCGCTGAGATGATTTCCAGTTCCTTCTGTCTGCTTTCCGTGATGTCAGTCGTATATCCGGAAATATATTTTGGTTTCCCATCTATGAAAATAGGAAACTTGATGGTTGAATACAGTCTTCCGAAGAGTTCTTCTTCAACAGTGACACCCTTGCCAGCACGCAGAATTTCCGCATCGGTATCAATTATGTTTTTCGCAAGTTCTGGTGGAAAAAGCTCATGCATATTCTTGCCAATTAGTTCCGACATTGGTTTTCCAAGCATATCTTCAAAGTTTCTGCTTAAGCGGATTGAACGCTGCTTATCATCTGTAAAGGAAACGAAGATGGGACTGTATTCCATGAAGCTCTGGAATATTTCCTCATTTTCCCTTAGCGCCACTTTGTTTTCCTTGAGTGATGCTTCACTTTCCCTGAGTGATGACTTGCTTTCAATCAAAGCCTTATTGCATTCTTCCAGCGCTTTCCTGCTTTCTTCCAATTCATTATTGTATATTTCAAGCTCCTTTTTGCTTTTTTCCAGCGCTTCCCTGCTGCGTTCCAGCACCTTATCGCTTTCTGCCAGCTCTTTCATGCTTCTTTCCATCTCTTTTTCGCATTGGCACAACGATGCCTGCAATACATCAAGGACATTCCGGTCCTGTGTGATGTCTTCATTCGACAGAGATTGCCTTGCATGTGTTGAGATGCTTCCATTCAACAGCGCATGCGATTCTGCCGGTTTTTGCCCGGCAATTTGTTCGGAAAAGCACCCGTGAATATCCATTTTTCCCCATTCGCTATGCAAAGCTTGTTCACAACCAGGCGTCCAGGATGAACATTGCATATTATGCTTTCACAATCATATGATAGGTAAACAAATCAGAAAACGTTGTTATCAATCGCATGGTATGATAGGAAAGACAGATTGTGTGGTACTCCATCACAATCTGCGGCAGACCGTAATGTGACAGATCGTGATGTGACAGACTGGCATGGAGAAAGAAAACTTCAAAAAGGCAGTTCCAAAAAATCGTTAGGATATACTAACTCCAGTATCTCATATCATTTGAACATAGTAAATAGCACTCTTCCTGCAGTGCACTCTTCCTGCAGTTACGGCAGAATATCAAATCAGGAGGTACCCGCCTTGGCCGCAATCAAGACAAATGCCATGCGCCTGCTTGAAAAGGCAGGAATTCCCTATCGCATTCATCCATATGAAGTCGGCAACGATGTCCCGGACGGGGTTGCAGTTGCCGGCAAAATAGGCAAGCCGGTCGAGCAGGTTTTCAAGACGCTTGTTACTGTGGGATCAAGCCGCGAATCATATGTATTTGTCATCCCGGTGGCAAAAGAGCTGGATTTGAAGACGGCAGCCCGTGCAGCGGGAGAAAAGTCCGTCTCCATGCTGAAGGTCTCGGAAATTGAAAAAACAACGGGGTACATCCGTGGCGGCTGTTCCCCGTTGGGCATGAAGAAGGATTTTCAGACTTTTTTTGACATCTCGGCGCGAATGCATGAAACGATTGTGGTCAGTGCCGGAAAGATCGGGTTCCAGATGGAAGTGGAACCGAACGCCCTCATGGGGCTCTGCCAGGGAAAACTTGCGGAGATAACCCATCAGACCTGATTTTCGGATTGACGTTTGCACAGATGCCGTCCGGCATGCACGAAATGATTATGAATTATTGGAATATGCCCGGTCAGGCAAGCCTTCCTTCCGGGTGCACGGTGGACATCATTTCATGGCCGGCCTTTCCATGGCCGATTT
>CAZFWQ010000100.1:0-11061 GCA_964522755.1 uncultured Oscillospiraceae bacterium
CTGTAAATCCAGAGAAGGTTCCATCTGGGCGTGTAGTCCAGCGTGCGAAAGGTCAGGACGAAGAACCCGGCTATCAGGGAGCCCACCAGCAGGCCGTTGATCAGATTCTGGGACCCCGAAGCGGCCTGGCCTTCCGCCCGCAGGAACAGGCGGGCGGCAAGGGGGCGGACATCAGAAGAAGAACGGGATTTTGAGCTCATCGAACACCGCTTTCATGTCCTTCAGGTATTTGTCCGCCAGGCTGCCGAAAAAACCGTTTTCCTTGCTCTTTTTGATGAAATCGTTGATTTGGCTGCGGAATGCGTCTTCCCCCTTGCGAAGGCCGATGCCCCAGTTCTCCGGATTCGCGGCGAAAGGTTCAAGGTTGACCCGAGATGTATCAGGATTGGTTTTCCATGCTTTGTAGATGCTCATCTGGTCATAGATGAACACGTCGGCCTTGCCGGTGATGACTTCCAGGATGCAGGCACCCTCCGTGTCGAATACCAGCACCTCCGCCTCCTTGAAATGCTCTTCGGAATACACATGGGCCGTGGTACCCTTCTTCACGGCGATCTTCCTGCCGGCCGTCAGATCGGCCGCGGAATTGACCGGCGAATCTTTTGCGATGAGGAGCGCCAGGTTCGCTTGGGCATACGGGTCGGAAAAGTCGATGGACTCCTTGCGCTTGTCCGTGATGGTCATCGAGGAGAGGATGATGTCTATCTTTTTGCTTTGCAGGGCCGGAATCAGCCCGCTGTAGGAGGTGTTCTCAATCCTCACGCTCCGGCCGAGGAATTCGCCCAGCTTCATGGCGATGTCCACGCTGATTCCGGTCGGATTTCCCTTCTCATCCGTCGTCTCAAAGGGCGGATACTGAAGTTCCATTCCAACGACCAGCTCTCCGGACTTCTTTGCGCAGGATGCGGACAGTACCGCCATCATGGCGATGACGAGCAGCAAGGAAAGAATCCGTGCCCTTTTCCGTGTCGTTTTCATATCTTGCTCCCTTCGGTGAAGTCAAGCGGTATCATGCCGGCCATGCTCATGATTGAAGACGGTGGCCTAACCTACTGCCATTCTACTCCATTTGAGAGTATTTTGCAGTTGCGACGGATACACAAAAGGGAGAGCGTCCCAAATTCCAAAGCTTTTCCGGTGGATGTGATGATTTGGCCGACCCTATGATTTGGCCAGCCTGGCAATTTGGCCGAACATCATTTTGGTGCCGATGAAACCGCTATTTCCCTGACGGCCGTTCTGCGGCCTTTCACGGTCAGCGCCGTCAGGCTGCCGATGATGAGGGAGGCGCCGGCCACCTGGCTCCAGGAAGGGACTTCTGCCAGCATCACCATGCCGGTCAGGATGGTCACCACGGGAAGCAGGTTCAGGAAGGCCGACGGCAGGATGGGACCGAGTTTCTGCAAACCGTAGAGGAACGCCACGTACGCTCCGGCTGAACAAAATATGCCGAGGAAGGCAATTTGAATCAAGACAGAATTGGATGGCACTTTCCAGGCAGGTATCTCCCGCAGGAGGAAAGGAAAGAAAAGCGGGATGCTGCAAAGGGTCTGAATCGTGGTTATCTTCAGGCTGCTGTATTTCCGGCCCAGGCTTTTGCTGATATAGGTATAGGCTATCCAGGAAACCATCGCCCCAAAGACAAGCATGTTGCCGAAGAATGTTTTTGATGAGAAATCCGGCATCCCGTTTTCAAATAGCACCAGGTAGACGCCGCCGATTGACACAAGCACCATGGCGAGTGTAAAGACAGGCAAACGCCTGTGTCCGATGACGCTTTCGATGATGAGGGTGAACACGGGGATGGCCGCCACCAGCATGGCGGCATTTGACGCGCTTGTGTACTGCAGGCCGGTATTCTCGAAAACAAAGTAAAGGACCAGGCCAAAGAAGGCGGCGACGAAGAAAAGCGGAATCTCCCTTTTCGTTATCCGCAATGAATCGCCGCTGATCCGCAGGACCAGGAGCAGGGGGAGGATGGCTATGAGCTGCCGGATGAACGCAATGGAAACCGGGGGCAGTTCCTTCAGCACGACTTTTGTCGAGACAAAGGAGATGCCCCAGACAAAGACGGCAAACAGGACTGTCAGGATAGGGAACAACCGGTGCTTTCTCATTTCGCTTCCCTCACATGCTGCGGATGTCGGGTCAAAGTATTTCACATCATATCATAAAAAGAAGCGCGGATGCCGGATAATAAGGCAATGTGAACCTGCCGTGCCAATCCCGACCCCGCGCCCGGTGCTGAAATGGGAAAACAAGGCCGCCTGCAGCCGGAAACGGCACAGGCGGCCAAGGGAGAAGATCTGGATATGTCTTGAAGATATGCTTTGGGAATATGCATTGGGGCATGCTTAAGGACAAGCTTTGGGATTGAATGTGTCAGAGAGCGGGTTTTCTTTTCGGACGAATTGTTGCGTGCGGTTTTTCATCCATTTTCACCATGAGCATTTTCAAGGCACTTACCGTATCGGGAACATGGCGAGCGCCATTGATATGAATGTATATGGATTTTCCTTCCATCTGCACATCGGAACAAAGATGCCGGCAAGCCGGAGAATCGTACCATGCCTTCTGAAACTGCGTTCTCCAGGCGCCCGGCGGTTCGTCCCGCAACTCCGCACGGACCTGGTACTGCCCAATGGGAAAGCCGTTGCCGGACGGCTGGGTTACCGCGATATGGTCAAGCTTCATAGAATCGCCTCCTCGCCTGCCCCTGATCCGGATTTACCACGCAGGCGCGCGATGAAACACGCAGACAGGTCAAGCCGCTTTCTGTCACACGATGGAAGGCCCTTGCTTTCTAAACCTTGCCGTATCGGGGCGCAGGAAAACAACTGACAGGGGCGGCAGCTTCAGCACGATGGAATACGGTTTGCGCTGCCAGGGAATCGGATCGGCCACAATCTTGTCGTTGCAGGTCCCGCTCCCGCCATATTTCACGTCGTCCGTGTTGAGCACCTCCGAATAAGCCGTGTCAAGCGGGGCGCCGATGCGATACCCGTCAAAACCCGCAGTGGAAAAATTGCACACGACCATCAGCATGTCACGCCAGTCCCGGCCTTTCCTGAGGAAGGACAGGATGCTGTGGTCCGTGTCATTGCAGTCCACCCATTCGAATCCGGCATTGTAATCGTCCATCTCGTGCAAGGCTTTTTCATCGGCGTACAGGCAGTTCAAATCCTTCACGCACTGGCGCATTTTCCGATGAAGCTCGTACTCCAGCAGCATCCAGTCGAGACCATGCTTGTATCTCCATTCGATGTACTGGCCGAATTCCCCGCCCATGAAAAGGAGCTTCTTGCCCGGATGCGCGAAGAAATAGCCGTAGGCTGCCCGAAGCCCCGAGAACTGCTGCATGTAATCTCCCGGCATCTTGCCGATGAGGGACTTCTTCCCGTGTACCATCTCGTCATGGGAAAGAACAAGCACAAAATGCTCGCTCCATGCGAACATGGTTGAAAAAGTGAGCAGGTTCTGATGGTATTTGCGTTCCAGCGTATCCAGGGACATATATTTCAGAAAATCGTTCATCCAGCCCATGTTCCATTTGTGTGAAAATCCGAGCCCCCCCTCTGTGACGGGCTTCGTGACCAAAGGCCAGGAGGTGGATTCCTCCGCTATCATCATCACGTTCGGGAAATAGCGGTACACGGAATGGTTGAGCTGGCGGATGAACGAGATCGCGTCGATGTTCTCGCGCCCGCCGTAAGGGTTTGGCAGCCAGTCCCCGCTGGGGCGCGCATAATCCAGGTATAGCATGGATGCGACCGCGTCAACGCGCAAGCCGTCCGCATGAAACTGTTCGAACCAGTAAATGGCGTTTGCGATGAGGAAGTTTCGGACCTCCCTGCGGCCATAATTGAAAATATGCGTCCCCCATTGTTCGTGCTCGCCCTGGCGTGGGTCGGCATGCTCATATAGCGCCGTGCCATCGAACCGGGCCAGGCCGTGGCCGTCTTTCGGGAAATGGGCCGGCACCCAGTCCATGATGATGCCGATGTTGTTCCGGTGCAGGGCGTCGATGAATTCCTTCAGGTCCTCCGGCTTGCCGTAGCGTGACGTAGGCGCGTAGAACCCCGTCACCTGGTATCCCCAGGAACCGTCGAAGGGGTGCTCCATGACGGGCATCAGTTCCACGTGGGTATAGTGCATGTCCAGCAGGTAGGGAATCAGGCTGTCCCGGAGCTCCAGCCAGGACAGAAGGCGAAATCCCGTCTCCTCTCCCGTTTCCGCATCAAGGACAAGGCATGGCGCATCGCCCTCGCCGGCATGCGGGTCGGGGAATGATGCAGGCGCCTGCTGCCAGGATCCCGCGTGGATTTCATAGATGTTCATTGGTTTTCGATAAGAGTCGCCGGCAGCGCGCGCGGCAATGTATGCATGATCCTTCCAGGCGTGGTTTTGCAGGTCCCAGCAGATGGAGGCCGTATCGGAAGGGCGTTCGGCGAAGAAGGCGAACGGGTCCGCCTTTATGTAAAGCTCGTTCGACGGCGTGAGGATTTCATATTTGTAGACGTCTCCCTTGCACAGGCCCGGGAGAAAGAGCTCCCACACGCCGGATGCCCCCATGCGCCGCATCGGGTGGCGCGTGCCGTTCCAGGCATTGAAGGAGCCGACCACGCTGACCCGCTGCGCGGCGGGTGCCCACACGGCGAACGCTGCGCCTTTCACCCCGTCATGCTCAATCAGGTGGCAGCCGAGTTTTTCATAAATCTTGTGGTGGGTGCCTTCATTGAACAGATGGAGGTCGTATTCGGAAATCGTCGGCCAGAAGCGGTAGGGATCTTCCGCTTCAAACAAATGCCCCTCTGCCGAAGTGACGAGGTAGCTGTAAGAAAAAAGCGCGTTGCAGTCGGAAAACTGCAGTGTAAAAAGGCCTTGCGGCTCTCCGGCTTTCATTGGCAGGCAATCCCCGGTTTTACCGTCCCTCAGGCTGACCGACGCGGCTCCGGGCTGCCAGGCACGGACAATGACCTGGTTTTGCGCCAGGTGCATGCCAAGGAAGGCATGCGGGTTCGTGTGTCGCCCTTCCGCCAGCAGGCCGGGCGCGGCGGCATCCGGATTGTTCATCATTCGTCATCCTCCCGCGTGAAAAAGGTGTATACTTCGATTATACCTCAATATGCCCCGACAACCTGCAGAATGGCAAAATCCTTCATCCATGCATGAATCAAGGCTTGGCCCGTTGTTCAGGATCATGGCGGACAGGTGGCAAAAACTGATGAAACTGAAGGCAGGGAGTGCATGCAAGCAGAACAATACCTCAAGCGCAAGGAACGGCTGCTGATATCCGCCATCCGTCTTTTGGACGAGGCGGGGCTTGCGGGAATGACCACCCGGGAAATGGCCCGTCGCGAAGGCATCACCGAACCGGCCGTCTTCCGGCACTTCGACGGCAAAGTCGAAGTGCTTCAAGCCATATTGAACCGTTTTTCCGAATTTGACGCAAGTCTTGAAAACACGGTGATGGAGAACGACATGGACCCGCTTGACGCCATAACGCACATTGCGGAGGCGTATGCGGGCTATTATGCGGGATATCCGGAAATCGCGGACGTGATGTTTTCGATGGACATATGGAAATATGACCTTTCGCTTGACGCAAGGATGAAAGAGATTTTCGGGAACCGCCGGAATCTCATGCGGACACTGGTAGACAAGGCCGTCATGCTGGGGAAGATTCCCGGCACGATTGATGCTGAGGCGATGGCCGGGCTGCTGTCTGGCATTGTCATTTCCGCGACGCAGCAATGGAAGATGCAGGGCAAGTCCTTTGATCTGCGCGAGCGGGTCCGCCGGATGCTGATGCTGGTTCTGCCCGGAAAGAGTTCTGTAGCGGTATGGGGTTCCCCGTGATGCAAGGGGTCATTCAGGAGGAAAGCTGCATGAAAAGGGTTCTGATAGCTGAGGATGACATGGTCGGACGCTATATGATGAGTGAGTTTTTAGGCATGCACGCCCAATGCGTCCTGGCCGTTGATGGGCTGGAGGCATTGAACCTTTTTGCCGAATCGGTTGACCGGGATGTTCCCTTCGACTTGATCCTGCTTGACATCATGATGCCGCAGCTGGATGGGCTGAAGGTGCTGAAAGCCATTCGCGGCATTGAAACGCAGAGGCATGTTCCCGGCAGGGACCAGGTCAAGGTGATCATGATCACGGCCCTGAACGACCGGAAGACAGTGATGGAATCCCATGAACTCGGAGGAGCCGGATTTGTCTGGAAACCGGTGGATTTGAAGAAATTAGGCAGCTTGCTGCAAGAAATAGGCTTCATCGAGACAGAGAAAGTTATTATCTGATGCATCTGTTCATGCGTCAGCCTGGGTTACCCTGAGGTGAATCACGGATGAACCAGCAGGGGCAGAATCAGCCGGAGCAGAATCAGCTGGGGTAGAATCAGCTGGGGTAGAATCAGCTGGGGTAGAATCAGCCGGAGCAGAATCAGCTGGGGTAGAATCAGCTGGGGTAGAATCAGCCAAGGCAGAATCAGCCGGGGCTGATTGTGTTCAGGGTGGGAGCCGTATATAATGGATCCCATACGGCAGGCAGGCTTTTTCGAGCAAGATGATGATGGCATGACAGCGAAATATAGGGTATCACCCGGTTACAGCCGGCATTACCCATTCCATCATGATGGCGGAAGGTCGTGAAAGGACTCGGAATGAACAGGGAAATATGGCGGAAACCGCTCAAGGCATGCGATGTCGGCGGCGAAGCCCTCATTGAAGGAGTCATGATGCGAGGCAACGGGAAAATGGCCGTGGCCGTGCGCATGACGGACGGAACCATCGATTTGGAGGTAACGGATTATACGCCGGTGGCTAAACGGAGCCGGTGGTTCCGTACGCCGTTTGTCCGCGGGGCCGTGTCTTTCGTGGAATCCATGCTGGTTGGCGTCAGGGTGCTGCTCAGTTCGGCGGAAAAGCTTGAAGACATGCCTGTGACGGAAGCGTCAGGGGACGGTAACACGGCAGTTCAGGAAGACAAGTTCGACAAGTTCATGCGGAAAATCCTGGGGGATAATTATTTCCAGTACATGCTGTATTTATCCGTAGGCATCGCACTGGTCCTGGGCGTCGGTCTGTTCATGCTGCTGCCGAATTTTCTCACGGATCTGCTGAAGTTCGATAAAAGCGGAGCAAAAGGGTCCTTCCAGGCCAACCTCATCGAGGGCGGCATGCGGCTTGTCCTGTTCATATCCTATATCTGGCTGGTATCACGCAACAAGGAAATCAGGCGCGTCTTCCAGTATCATGGCGCGGAACACAAAAGCATCTATGCGCTGGAAAACATGGAACCGCTGACCGTTGAAAATGCCAGGCGCCACACAACGCTGCATCCAAGGTGCGGAACCACGTTTCTTTTTGTCGTCATGCTCATTTCGATTGTGGTCTTCATGTTTGCCGGATGGCATTCCCGCATAGTGAACCTCATGATCAGGCTTGTCCTGCTCCCGCTGATTGCGGGCATTTCCTACGAGGTGTTCAAACTCGCCGCAAAGGCAGACTTCAAGCCGCTGCGCGCGCTGAGCATGCCCGGGCTGATGCTGCAGAAAATCACGACACAGGAACCGGATGACGACATGCTCGAAGTGGCCCTCACCGCCTTGCGTGCGGTAGTCGGTCCGGAGGAGTCCCGGATGCCGGTACAGATTCCTGAAGAGTTGAAAACCTCTGGCCAACCGGACCAGATTGTGCCGGAATCGTCTGGCCTGCCGGATCTGGTTGTGCTGGATTCATCTGGCCTGCCGGAATCCTACGGCTTGCCTGAATCCTACGATGTTCAGGACCCCGACTCATCCGCATCGGAAGAAGAAGATGCTGCGGATGCAGTTTGATGACTTGGGGTGCATTGCTGCGCGAAGGCCAGCTGAAGCTGCTGTCTGCCTTTGAAGATGAACCGGCGGAAACTGTCTGCCAGGAAGCGCGGCTTCTTTTTTCATGGGTGTCCGGCCGTTCTACAGCCTGGCTGCTTGCGCATCTTGAAGAACGGGTCGACATACCCGGAGACATGGACTTCCGAATCATTGCAGACCGCTTCACTGAAGCGGTTTCCCGCCGCGAACAGCGTGAACCGGTCGCCTACGTCACAGGCCAGGCAGGGTTCCACGGACAAATCTTCGATGTGAATCCGAATGTGCTGATTCCCCGCCCGGACACCGAACTACTGGTGGATGTCGTTTCAGAATTCATGTCTGGTCTGGACGGGATAACCGAAAGACAGACAATCCCCGCAGCGGACGTTAATAGCTTAAGCGTGAATGGATTGGACATGGGAAGGTCCTTGAACGCTCATTCCCCGCGGATCCTTGAAATCGGAACAGGTTCCGGCTGCATTTCATGCATATTGGCGCGCAACCATGGGGAAATACTGGTGGAAGCCATCGATCTGTCTGACGAAGCACTTGCGGTTGCGCATCACAATGCAGTGCGGCTGGGCGTTTCCGACCGGATCCGCTTTCGCAGTGCGGACGTCCTGACCGATGACCTCGCGCAGGTTTTTTCAAGTCCGAATCCGGACATTCAGGCGGATGACCTTGTGCAAGTTTCGTCAAATGCCAGGCCTGAAGACCCGGCATCCCGCACGCAGTCAGACCCCCGCACGCAGTCAGACCCCCGTATGCAGTCAGAGTCCCGCATGCAGTCAGACCCCCGCACGCAGTCAGACCCCCCCGTGCAGTCAGATTCCAGTAAGCCTGGAATCCAATACGACGTGATTGTTTCCAATCCGCCCTACATCCCTTCGGAAGGCCTGGCCGGACTGATGCCCGACGTCCTGCGCTTCGAACCGCGCATCGCCTTGGACGGAGGACCGGACGGGCTTGTGTTCTACAGGCGCCTGCTCCAGATTTCGAAAGATCTCCTGAAGCCCGGCGGTTTGCTTGCCGTGGAGATCGGGTACGACCAGAGAAACACCGTGTCGGATCTGTTTCGCGAAGCGGGATTCGTGCCGATCCTCCATTATGATTTCGGCGGCAATCCGCGCGTCGTGACGGGCCTCTTCAGTTCGGAACGCAGGGGAGCATAGAATCAGAACAAGCCCGTGATAATCCCTTCGCTGTCAATGTCAATCTTGTTGGCTGACGGAACTTTCGGCAACCCCGGCATGGTCATGATATCTCCCGTGAACACCACGACGAAACCTGCGCCGGCCGACAGCCGGACATCCTTCACGTTCAGGTCGAAGCCGGTGGGGCTGCCCAGGAGTTTGGGATTGTCCGACAGCGAATATTGCGTCTTCGCCATGCAGACAGGCAGATGGCCGTAACCCAGCGCCTCGATGCCCTGCAGATCCTTCAGCGCCTTGTCCGCGAAGATGACGTTTGCCCCGCCATAGATTTCAGTATTGATCATTTCTATCTTTTTCCGAAGGGACAGGTTCAACCCATAAAGCGGCTTGAACGACGACGGGGTTCGCTCTATCATCGAGCAAAGCGTTTCCGCCAGTTCCCGGCCGCCCTCCCCCCCTTTTTCAAACACGTCTGAAAAAGCGACATCCACTCCCCATTCGGCACATTTTTCCTTTATGAAGGCGATTTCCGCGTCCGTGTCCGAAGCGAAATGATTGATCGCGACGACGACAGGCATGCCGAATTTGCCCAGATTTTCAATATGGCGGCGCAGGTTGGATATGCCGCTCCGCAGCGCCGGCATATTCTCGATGCCCGTGTCTTCCTTTTTGACGCCACCGTTGTACTTGAGCGCCCGCACTGTGGCGACGAGGACCACCGCGTCTGGAGTCAGACCCGCCTGTCTGCACTTGATGTCGAAGAACTTCTCGGCGCCCAGGTCCGCGCCGAAACCGGCTTCCGTGATGACGTAGTCGGAAAGCTTCAGGGCCAGCCTGGTTGCGCTGACGCTGTTGCATCCGTGCGCGATGTTCGCGAACGGGCCTCCGTGCATGAACGCGGGCGTGTTTTCAAGGGTCTGGACAAGGTTCGGCTTGATGGCGTCCTTCAGGAGCAGGGTCATCGCGCCGGATACATTGAGTTCGCCGGCCGTGACCGGCTTGTCATCCAGCGTCCAGGCCACGAGGATTCTGGACAGGCGGTCCTTCAGGTCCATGAGGTCGGTTGCAAGGCAAAGAATGGCCATCACTTCGGAGGCGACAGTGATGTTGAAGCCGTCTTCCCGTGGAAATCCGTTGGCCTTGCCTCCGAGGCCGACGACAATGTCCCGCAGCGCGCGGTCGTTCATGTCCATGCAGCGCTTCCAGAGGATGCGCCGGATGTCTATTCCGAGCAGGTTCCCCTGATGGATGTGGTTGTCTATCGCGGCCGACAGCAGGTTGTTGGCACTTGTGACAGCATGCATGTCGCCTGTGAAATGGAGGTTGATGTCTTCCATGGGCACAACCTGGGCATGACCGCCGCCCGCTGCCCCGCCCTTGATGCCCATCACAGGCCCGAGAGACGGTTCACGCAATGCGATGCTTGCCTTTTTGCCGATTTTCGCCATGGCCTGGCCGAGGCCGACCGTTGTCGTCGTCTTCCCTTCGCCCGCAGGCGTGGGATTGATGGCCGTGACAAGGACAAGCTTGCCGTCGGGACGGTCTTTCACTGAATCCCACAAACCTGTCTTCAATTTCGCCTTGCTGTCTCCATAGAGTTCAAGCCACTCCCTGCCTACGCCCAATTTGGCGGCGATCGCCTCAATCGGTTCCATAACGGCAGTCTGGGCAATTTCAATATCGGTGAGCATGTCGTCCTCCTCGCGGGTCTGTCGGATGCCCTTCATTATACAGACAAAACAGTCTTCAGTTCAACGGGGATCATGGATTGCTACAGTTCAACGGGAACCATGGATTGCCGCGGAACAAATACTGTATATATTGATGCGTGTTGTCAACCGGCAATGCCCCATGGCAAGAGTGTTGTCAACCGGCAATGCCCCAAGGCGGGAGTGTTGCCGACCGGCAAAACCGTCCGGCATGCGCGAATATGCTGTTATAGATGAAACCGCCTGCAGTCAAAGCATTACGGGCAATTCGGCAGCTGATTTGCCCTTGCAGTGCCCGATACAATATTAACAATCAACAGGGTGTTGACAGCAAGCC
>CAZFWQ010000101.1:0-4112 GCA_964522755.1 uncultured Oscillospiraceae bacterium
ATTGCGGACCTGCCGACCAACAGGCAGGATCGGCCTCTGACCGAGCAGAAGATAGCCGCGATGACCGTGGATCCGGGTGACTATGCCGCCAATGAGCCGGTGAAAAATAAAAATCGGTAAGAGAACAGCAGGGGAAGTGCCAGGGAAAAACCAGGGAAGAAGCCGGAAAATTCGAGAAAGGCAGTACAACGCAAAAGCCGGATGAAGAGCGGGTATCATGGATTTCCGCTTTTCATCCGGTCTTTTTTCACTGTCCGTGCGGTTTGGAATCGGAAAGACAGACCCTTTCCATCAACGATCCGATGGATGCCGCCATCACCCCGCTGTGGTCATGTAGCCGGGTATCGATGCAAATTCCTCTTGCGAAGCATATATTGTCTCCGGAGAACCGTTCTTCGCGTCGGAAAGCCAATTTTCAAGCATCGGGTGCGTGCCCCAGCGATCAATGCGGTATTCGATGTTGAACAGCCTGTGCCGGTGCACATCTAAGGTGTCGGGAGCCATGAACACGGGCGGACTCCTGTGATCGGGATCATACGTGCTGTCCAGGGGGCAGTGAAGGTAGAACAGGTCTTTTGCAAGGTATTCCCTGTACTCCGCCACGGTTTCCTCCATGTGGGCATGGTGGTCGTTGTACAGGACATCGGGATTCAGCCTGAAATTCCCCCGGTCAGCGAGCAGCGTGCGGATTTCCCACGGATTCAGCACGACTCCGCCCTCATCAAGGCAAAATGCGTTCCAGCTGGGGTCCATCATCACCCATTTTCCGGGATGGCGGACGTAGACTATCACTACGACATGGCTGTCGCTGTCGTAAGGCGAGGCCGGGATGATGGAAACCGTCCTGGCGGGCAGACCCACAGCCAGGCAGCATTCCGTGAGGATGATGGACAAGGCCCTGCAGTTGACGCCGCGCCTGGCCGGGTGCCCGAAAGTGTAGTCCAGCAGGTCGACTGCGTTTTCCGATATGTGATTGTCATAATCGCCCTTGTGGCTTGTATTGCCTGAAAGCCATCGCAGCAGGTTGGCAGCCCGTGAAAAATCGTCACCGTCACCGGCCACTTGCCTGATGGGGTATCTTGATTTCAATTCAATCCATCCCGGGTGGTGAAAGTTGTATGTGAACCGTCGGTTCCCTAGGGTCGAACGGGAAAAATCATCATGCATCTTGAGCAGGCCGGCATATCTGTCAAACTCCATTCAATACCTCCGGCCTCCTATTATACGCCTGTTTGAACCATCAGACCAGAGGCCTCCCCAGTGCTTCATCGCATGCAGATCACCAGCAAATCATCGGTGGAGCCGGGGTTGTTTCGGCATGTAGTCATAAATGTGTTTGAATTGTGATGGCATATGGCTAAAATACGATAATTTCACGCTTGCACTGAAAATATGTATGAATATTTGAACAAGATTTCATAATTTCCTCACATTTGCATGATATGCTCATGAGGATGACAACGCAGTTTCGAAATACGGATACTGCACAGCAAGTGGAAAGCGGGTGAAGCGGATGCCGGGAAAAACCCTGGAAAAGAATCCGATCAGGAAGAACGAAGCGCTCATATTGGAAGAGGTTGATCGCATCATCGCCCAGTACCAGGATCACCGGGGAAGCCTTATCCAGATTCTGCATCTGGTTCAGGAGTCATACGGCTACCTCCCGATCGAGGTGCAGAAACGCATCGCGGTTGCATTGGACATACCGCTCTCGGAAGTTTCCGGAGTGGTTACGTTCTATTCCTTCTTTTCCGAGAAACCCCGTGGCCTCCACACCATCCGGGTCTGTCTTGGAACAGCCTGTTATGTGCGCGGCGGAAAGAAGATCGTTGACCACCTCCTTCACACCCTCAACGTGGAGCTTGGTGAAACAACGACGGACGGCCGGTTCACATTCGAAGTTGCCCGATGCATCGGCGCGTGCGGCCTTGCTCCCGCGATGATGATCGACGGGGAAGTATACAAGCAGGTCAACGTCAACAAGGTGAATGCCATTCTTGCCAAATACGGCAAGGAATAAGGGAAAAGGCATAGCTTCGGCAGCAGGCGGGATAGAACTGGCAACCGGTGGAAACGACTGGCAGCTGATCGAAAAGAACCGGCAGCCGGCGGAATGAAACCCGCATCCTTGTCCAAGTTTGATAAGGTTTTAACGAAATCGATTTTTCTTACACCGCGAATATGCGATTTTTCCCTTGGAGGGACGAACAATGAGCGTGAAGACAATGCATGAACCCGTTGCCGGATTTGCTGATTTGGAGCGGATTAAGCAGGCATGGAACGAGCGGGACAAGACATACCGCTGCCAGGTTCTCGTATGTGCGGGAGCCGGCTGCATTTCCTCGAAGTGCCTGGATGTGAAGAAGGCCGTGGAGCAGGAGATTTCAGCCCGGAAGCTCACGAAGGAAGTATCGGTCCACGAAACCGGCTGCATGGGCATATGCGCTGTCGGTCCCATCATCATGGTCCTGCCTGAACGGACTTTCTACACGAATGTCACACCGGAAACAGCACGCGACATCATCCGGCGCCATGTCGTCGGTGGTGAAATCGCCGTGGAGCACACGTTTTATGATGATTCTCTGCATCGTCACGTGCCATGCATCGATGACATCGATTTCTTCAAGGCGCAGGTCAGGATAGCCCTGCGCAATTGCGGAATCATGGATTACCGTTATCTGGATGCTTATATTGCACGCGACGGATACCTCGCGGCGGCACAGTCCATCCTGCAGTCCACGCCCGACAAGCTGATTTCGGAAGTCATGAAGTCGGGGCTGAAGGGACGCGGAGGCGCCGGTTTCCCGACCGGTGTGAAATGGCGGGCCGGTCAACTGGCGAAGAGCGATCACAAATACATCATCTGCAACGCCGATGAGGGAGACCCGGGCGCCTTCATGGATCGCAGCATCATAGAAGGAGATCCGCACAGCATCATCGAAGGGATGATGATAGCCGGATACGCCATCGGCGCGGAGATGGGCTACGTCTACATCCGGGCGGAGTATCCGATTGCAGTGGAACGTCTTGAAGCAGCCATCAGGGAAGCCCGGGAAGCCAAATTGCTTGGCGGCAAGGTTTTCGGCAGCGATTTTTCGTTCGACCTGGAAATCCGCATCGGCTCCGGCGCTTTCGTCTGCGGCGAAGAAACAGCCCTGCTGGCCTCGATAGAGGGCAAACGCGGCGAACCGCGCCAGAAACCCCCGTTCCCGTTCCAGAAGGGTCTTTTCGGGGAGCCGACCATCATCAACAACGTGGAGACGCTGGCAAGCGTTCCCCCGATCGTGCTGCGCGGCGGAGAGTGGTACGCGCAGTACGGAACGGAGAAGAGCAAGGGCACCAAGGTGTTCGCCTTGGCTGGCAACGTGGTGAATACGGGCATCGTTGAAGTGCCCATCGGCATGCCGCTCGGAGACATCCTCTTCAAGCTTGGCGGTGGGATGCAGGGCGGGAAGAAGTTCAAATCCGCGCAGATCGGCGGTCCTTCGGGCGGCTGTGTCACGCAGGAAAACCTGAACGTGCCCGCTGAATACGACGCACTCACGAAGCTGGGGGCCATCATGGGCTCCGGCGGACTCATCGCGATGGACGAAGACACCTGCATGGTGGACACCGCGAGGTTCTTCATGGATTTCATCCAGGACGAGTCCTGCGGAAAATGCGTCGCCTGCCGCCTGGGCACAAAGCGCATGCTGGAAATACTGGAACGCATCACCCGCGGTGACGGCATGCCCGGCGACATCGAACTGCTGGAAGAACTGGGAGAGACCATCAAGCAGACCGCGATGTGCGGACTGGGTCAGACGGCGCCGAACCCGGTGCTCAGCACAATCAAGTATTTCCGGGAAGAATATGTGGAACATATCAAGAACAAGCATTGCCGGGCCGGGGTATGCAGCGACCTGTTCATCTCGCCATGTGCCAACACCTGCCCCGCCCACGTCAACGTGCCCGGATACCTGACCCTTGTCGCCGCAGGCCGCATCAAGGACGCATACAACCTCATCCGTCAGGAAAATCCCTTCCCGGCAGTCTGCGGGCGCATCTGCACCCGGCCGTGCGAATCAAAGTGCCGCCGGAGCTATACCGATGAAGACGTCGCCATCTGCGAT
>CAZFWQ010000101.1:4122-11014 GCA_964522755.1 uncultured Oscillospiraceae bacterium
TGGCCGTCATTGGAGCCGGGGCATCCGGACTTACCTGCGACTGGTACCTGGTCCGAATGGGGTACGAGGTTGATGTCTATGAAGCACAGGCTGTTGCCGGCGGCGTCCTGGTGTTCGGCATTCCAGAATACCGCCTGCCGAAGGAAGTGCTCGCCCATGAAATTTCCCTCATCGAGAAAGCGGGCGTGAAAATCCACCTGAACACGGAAATCGGCAAGGACATCAAGTTCAAGACGCTCAAGTCCCAGTTTGACGCCATATACGTGACCACCGGCGCATTGATCCCCCAACTGATAGACATACCCGGCGAGCACCTGGCAGGGGTTTATCCCGGCATCGACTTCCTGAAGGACGTGAACTTCCACAGGCAGGTTCTCCTGGGCAAGACCGTGGCGATTGTCGGCGGCGGGAACACGGCCATCGATTCAGCCCGTACAGCCGTGCGGCTGGGTGCGGAGCGCGTGATTGTCCTGTACCGGCGCAACATATCCGCCATGCCGGCCTATCAGTCCGAAATTGAAGAAGCGATGCTCGAAGGGGTCGAAATCATGGAACTCGTGGCGCCGGTCCGCTTTATCGGCGGAAAAGGCAACAGGGTGGAGCAGATCGAGTGCGTGCGCATGCAATTGGCCGACTTTGACAAGACAGGCCGGAGAAAATCCGTTCCCATCGAAGGTTCCAACTTCCTGCTGCCGGTTGATGCCGTCATCCCCGCTGTCAGCCAGCATTCGGACCTCCCGTTCATCAAGCGCGATGAAATCGGCCTGACGGGCTGGGGAACGTTCATCATTGACGACGATACGCTCATGACCACCATGGAAGGCGTATTTGCCGGCGGCGACGTGGCGCGCGGACCGGATACGGTCATCCAGGCCATTGCGGACGGCAAGAAGGCCGCCGTGTCCATTGACAAGTATCTGGGCGGTTCCGGCCACCTCAACAAGGGTGCCGTCATTCCGATTCCCGATATGTTCGATGAGGACGAAGTGGTCGCGCTCAAACGGTTCCCGCTTGACATGCTGCGCGTGGAACAACGAAAAGGCTCATTCAGCGAAGTGATTCTGGGTTACCACAAGCTCACGGCGATGGCTGAGGCGATGCGGTGCCTGCACTGCGACAGAAGGTAGGTGGCAATGATGTTCCATTTCGCAAAAAACGTCAGGGCTAATACGCTTGAAGGTAGGTGGAAACAATGATCCATTTGACGATAAACGGCAAGGTTATGGAAGTAGAAGACGGCATGACCATTCTGGAAGCTGCAAAAGCGAATGGCATCCGGATTCCAAGTCTCTGCCAGCTGGAAAATGTCCATGAGTTCGGCACCTGCCGCATCTGTTCGGTCGAGGTGACGGGGGCCAAGACACTGCAGGCTTCGTGCATCACGAAAGTTACAGAAGGCATGGTGGTGCAGACCAACACCACAAAAGTCCGCAAGGCCAGAAAAGTGCTCTATGAGCTGATTCTGTCGGATCATTCGACGGACTGCCTCGCCTGTCGCCGCAACCAGAGCTGCGAGCTCCAGGAACTGGGCAATCTGCTCGGGGTTGAAACTTCCCGTTTTGAGGGGGAGCAATCCACCCGCCTGATAGACGGGTCGGTATCCATTACGCGCGACATGTCCAAATGCATCCTGTGCCGCCGCTGCGTTACGGCCTGCAGCGAGGTGCAGGGGACAGGCGTCCTGAATGCGCAGAACCGGGGTTTTTCGACCATCATCGGTCCGGCCATGGATTTGGCGCTCGGATCCGTGAACTGCGCATTCTGCGGCCAGTGTACGATTGTTTGCCCAGTGGGCGCGCTGAAGGAAACCGATTCGACCGAATCGGTCTGGAGTGCCCTTGGCAACATCGGAAAACGAACCGTAGTGCAGATCGCGCCAGCCATTCGCGTTGCGATAGGTGAGGAATTCGGCATGGAACCCGGTTCCCGTGTCACGGGCAAACTGGCGACAGCCCTGCACGCCCTTGGATTCGCCGATGTGTTCGATACGAATTTCACGGCAGACCTAACGATTCTTGAAGAAGGCACCGAATTCCTGGGACGTGTGAAACAAGCGCTGACCGGGTCTGCCAACGTTGCCGGGGATGCGCATGCCGGAACAGCTTCATCGGGGCATGGGGCAAAGGAACACACCCCCTCTGCCGTACTGCCGATGATCACAAGCTGCAGCCCGGGATGGATCAAGTATATCGAGCATACGTACCCGAAGCACCTTGACCATCTTTCGACCTGCAAATCCCCCCATACCATGCTCGGGGCACTTGTCAAATCTTTCTACGCGGAGAAAATCGGCCGCAGCCCGGCCGACATGTTCGTTGTGTCCGTCATGCCCTGCACGGCGAAGAAGTTCGAGATTGTCCGCGAGGAAATGCGCAACGGCGGCGTGCCGAACGTGGATGCCGTTCTGACGACACGGGAACTGGCCTCCATGATCAAGGAAGCCGGCATCGACTTTGTCAATCTTCCGGATGGGGAGTTTGACAACCCGCTCGGCATGTCCACCGGCGCCGCGGATATTTTCGGACTGACCGGCGGCGTGATGGAAGCCGCGCTGAGAACCGTCTATGAAGTGGTAACCGGTCGGGAACTGCCGTTCGACGGTCTGCACGTGACTCCGATCATGGGACTTGAGCAGGTGAAGGAAGCAACCGTGCGGATAGAAAATCCCTTGCCGGCATATGGATTCCTGGCTGGCGTGGATGTCCGCGTCGCCGTCACAAGCGGTCTTTCCGGAGCAGACAAGCTGATGGAGCAAGTGGCACGGGGAGAATCTCCCTACCATTTCATCGAAGTGATGGGATGCCCCGGAGGCTGCATCACCGGAGGCGGCCAGCCGCGTTCCAAAGATTTGAACGTACGGGAGAAAAGGCTTCAGGGCCTGTATCGTGAAGATGAGGGCAAGGTTCTTCGGAAGTCACATGAGAATCCGTACGTGAACTCTCTTTACAAGGATTTCCTCCAATACCCGAACAGCCCGGTCTCCCATGAATTCCTGCATACGTTCTACACCCCGCGCGGACTTTTCAACGAACTCACAAGAGAGACGTTCGTCACCGACATCCCGCACGCATCCTTGAATCGACGGAAGGCCTACAAACCCGTCGCAATCAATCGCCAGGACAACGCCCAGAAATCGCAGACGGAATCTGAATCCGCAAAACTCCTTGCACTCGAAGCTGAAAACATGCGTCTGAAGGGTGACCTGGCCGATGCGATGGAAACCGTGGATATCTTCAAGCAGGTGGTTTCCAATTACAACACCAAATGAGGGGGAGGGTGTGTGATGGACAGCAAGGAACATCTCAGGCACAAGAAGGATGAAATCCTCTACGAAATGAACGCCGTGAAGAAGTATATCGAAGCCAATGAGTACGATGACCAGCTGAAGGAAGCCTGGGACAAGGATGTCAGCCAATTGGGGAAGATTGACCACTTGCTTGAGAAGATCGACCGCAAGGAGCACAAGAAACAAGGAACATAAGAAGTATTGACGTCATGGAGGCCGATTGCCCGGCCGGCACCGTTGATAAGTGCAAGGGCGGGTGGCCGGTCTCCATGAGGCAGATCGATTTGATTGCCATTGCAATACAGCCTGGCAGTGTTTGCGTGCAGCTATTGCCTCGAATTTGCAGGTCATGCCTCGAATTTGTAGCCGTACCCCCAGACCGTCACCAGATACTGGTCGTATGGTTTGATGCTGTTCCGGAGCGACTTGATGTGCGTATCCACCGTGCGCTCGGAACCGTAGAAGTCCGAACCCCATACCTCGTCAAGAAGGATATTTCGGGGAAACGCCCGGTTCGGGTTCTGTGAAAGGAATGCGAGCAGGGCGTATTCTTTTGGCGTCAGAAAGACCGGCTGTTCATCCACATACACGGAGTGGGAAAAGGTGTCGATATAGAGGCCCTTGAAGGATACGCGGCGTTCAGGCACGCCCTGCATGCTGCCGCTTCTTCGAAGGAACACCTTGATGCGCGCCATCAGTTCCGGGGCATGGAACGGTTTTCGGATGACATCGTCCGCTCCGAGCTTGAACCCGGCCAGGCAGTGCTCGTCCGTCGCATTGTCGCATAATATGAAAATGGGCACGTCGGAAAGCTTCCTGATCTGAATCAGCACATTGCGGCCATCCAGCTCCGGCAGCGACATATTCAGCAGAATCAGAGGATACTCATTTCTACGGAACAATTTGATGGCTGTGATTCCGTCAACCGCTTCGTCCATCACGAAACCCTCTTCTGAGGCCGCCTGGCGGATGAGGGTCCTGGTGACGGGGTCTGTTTCGGCAATGAGCAGGCGGATGGCTCCCATCAATGTGCTCCTTTCTTCACGTTAATCATCAGTCAATCAGGAGAAGCCGGCGTTTTTCTGCAATATGCGAACCCACCGCCAAGGCGCGTCCTGCGAAGCCAGGCACCCAGGTCGATCCGGGACAGTCTGCCGTAATTGGCAATTTCCGCCTGAAGGTCTCCGCCCGGATTCATGAAAATAGCCGTGATGGTCACCCAGTGCCAGCTTTCCAGTTCAGTCAGTTTCCCGTTGGAAAGATTGAGGAAGGCAACAGGCGAATCTCCATCCAGTCCATCCGACAAGAAACGGATGACTTCTTCCATGGAGGGTCGCTTCGAGCGTCGGGCCGGATAATCGATTGTGACGGAATGAAACGGCAGGTTGTGGCTGGCGGCATAACGGTCTATGCCATCCGCCAACTGCCGGGCCTGATGAACCCCCATGAATCCTGGTTTCACATAATGCCAGACCTGGTGCATCATTTCAACGAAGTCCGGCATCCGCAGCGCATGAACTCCGGGAAGGCACTGCTGCATCGCATAATCGAGCAGGTTGGTTGCGGTGCAGGGACCACAGCCGGCCTGCTGCTGGAAAGAACTCCTGTACATGTTCTGGTCGCAGCCCGCCATTTCCTGTTCGCTGCCGTCTGCGTCCTGATGCCGCAGCGCTTCAGGGTGATGAATGCCCGCTATTCGGACCAGCCCCGGGATTTCTTCTTTCATGGCGATTCCGGCAGGCGGCCGCAGGAAGGAGCGTGCCTTGCCCCAGCGATAAAACCGGATGGAAACGCTCAGGCACATGCCTCCCAGCAGGTATGCGCCGACCGTATCGCTTGCCCAGTGCGCGCCAAGATAAATCCGTGACAATCCTATCAGCAGGATGTGGCTGCCAAGAATGGCAAGCAGGAATGCGCGAAGCCATGATGGTTTGAGCAGGATGAAAATCAAAAAAAAGACAAATCCGAAAAAACCGGTATAAAACATGACGTGCCCGCTGGGAAAACTGTAGCTTTTCAATGCATCAGCCACATGGACTAGTTCGGCACTGGGACGCGCGCGGTGGACAACGAGGAACGTCAGGGCAGCGAACGCCGCAGTGAGAACACCCACGGCCAATTGAAAGGCAACCGCTTTCGCCCGCCTGTCCCGAGGCGATGAGGCCGCCACTTCAACTGCCTGGCGCACCTCTTCAACAGCCTGACGCACCTCTTCAACAGCTCGATGCGCCGCTATTTCTACCTGCGGGCGTGTTGCCTCTGCATCAGCCGGGCGGTTTTCGGATACCGGTTCAGCTTGTTGCTGCCTTTCGGGGTCTTTCCTCATGTTTTTCATTCAGCCTTCAATACTTTCATTCCGGCTTCTGCGAATGCATTGTCCCATCCTTCCGGAAGCGAAGCGTCCGTTATGAGGATATCCACTTCCGAAGGGATTGCAGTGGTTACGAAGCCCACGCGGTCCATTTTGGTGTGATCGCACAGATAGATGATTTGCTGGGAGCGGCGAATCATCTGGCGACGTATTTCAGACTCCGGCTCGCTGGAGTCCGTGAAGCCGCGAAGCGGGTTGAAACCCTTGCATGACAGGAAAGCCTTGTCCGCCTGCAGGCCGGAAAGCATGTTCTCCGCCGCGCGGCCGACATACGAAAGGCTCTGGTGACGCAGGATGCCCCCCGTGACGATGAGCGTGATGTCAATGACGGGAGACAGTTCCATGACGATTTTTTCCGCATTGGTGATAATCGTCAGATTTTTTTTATGGCGCAGGTGACGGGCCAGGGAAAGAGCGGAGGTGGATGCGTCCAGGATGATGGTATCTCCGTCAAGGACCATGTCAGCCGCGCAGCGGCCTATCCTGTCTTTTCCCGCCATGTTGATTCCCTGGCGCACCGCGAGGGATGGCTCTGTCTTCGCGTCGTCGGAAAGGATCGCGCCGCCATGCGTGCGCTGGAGGAATCCTGAAGATTCCAGCAGTTTCATGTCGCGCCGGATGGTCTCTTCCGTCACATCGAAATGCAGGGCGGCATCAGGAACGGAAAGGCTCCGTTTTTCGTTGAGCATCTGCAGCAGCCGGTTTCTTCTTTCTTCGGCAAACATGAGTCAACCCTCTTTCCTTTAAAATGACTCCGATCGATGAGCAGCACGGCCGAGGGCGGCAAAGTGTGCCGTGCGCATGGCAAGATCCGGCAGCATGGCCGTAGTTTCAGCAGAAAACATTCCTTCTGACAGGCTTTTAGTGCTGGCGGCCTCATGCCCAATCAGCGCCCATGCCGCATCCGCCAGGTTTTCAAAGCCCGGGACGCGCATGGCTTCGCAAACAAATGACTGACGCGGGGAATTGATGTCCTCGCCGCTGATCTGGAATAGTGCGTACCGGTCGCAGAGTGCCCGGAGTCGTGTGAGTTGTTCCGGCGTGTTGCGGGAGGGCATGTAGGTGACCGCATTGAACCGGAGTGCGGAGAGTGTTTCAAACAGCAAATCCAGATACCCGTCTTCAAAGGCCTGGGTCTTTTTGTCACCGGTCACTGAACTCACCACATCTCCAAGGTAGGCGTAAGCGCAGATGGCACCCGCATCCCGTGCGACTTTCACCAGATCACGGACGCT
>CAZFWQ010000102.1:0-8550 GCA_964522755.1 uncultured Oscillospiraceae bacterium
TTCGGATATTCCGAAGTATCATTGCTGCTGCCGGTGTGAATGACTGACAAGAAACATCAGGAAATCATTGGTTTGTCATGTGATGACTGGCGACATATTGTTTTTATGGCGCCATCGATATGGAGAAGATCGCATGTTTGAGAAATATTTGACAAAAGGCATAAAGGAAGTTATTACGGAGTTCCCCCAAATAGGCGAATTGCTGAACGGACACAATATCGGATGCGTCTCGTGCAACGTCGGAACGTGTCTTCTGAAGGATGTCATTTCGATACATGGCTTGCCTAAGGCAGTTGAGGCCGTGGTAATGGCACAGATAGCAAGTATTGTAGAACCGGGCGAACATGATGCCGCAGCTTTGGTTGAAACACCCATTGGTTATGCCGCAGCTTTGGTTGAAGCCCCCATTGGTTATGCCGCAGCTTTGGTTGAAGCCCCAATTGGTTATGCCGCTGCTTTGGTTGAAGCCCCAATTGGTTATGCCGCTGCTGATTTGAAGTACTCCCCTCCCGTTAAAAAGCTTGTTGATGAGCACGTGAAGATAAAAAAACTGCTTTCCCGCATACCGGCAATCATTGAAGGACTCGAATCAAAAGACATGATTGACAGGAAATTGATTGAATCGGCAGTGTATTTCATTCAAAACTACGCGGACAAATTCCATCACGCAAAGGAAGAAGACATATTGTTCAAGTATGCCGATGAAACCCTTGAGATCATTTCGGTTATGCATGAGGACCACAAGGCAGGCAGAAGCTTTGTGAAACTGGTATTGGCTGGCCTTGAGGAAGAAAGCAAGGAAAAGATTTCCAATGGATTGAAAGGATACAAAAACCTGCTGACTGAACATATAAGAAAGGAAGATGAGATTCTATACCCTTGGATTGACAGAGGGCTTACAACCAGGCAAGTGGGAGAGCTGATGGTGAAATTCTCCGAATCGGATAAAATGTTTGGGCATTCCATTTCAAAAGAATTTGATGAATTCATCGAAAGTATTGAAAAATAAATATTTTGGAGGTAATGAGGATGAGTGGAAATTGTGCATGTCCAGGGTCACAGGCAAGACAATTTGACAGGGCAGCAGCCGAAGAGGAAAACGGGAAAAGGGTATCCCAGCTTGCGCAGTGGCCCGTCCAGCTTCATTTGGTTTCACCGCTCGCGCCGTATTTTGCCAAGGCTGATGTGGTTGTATCAGCTGATTGCGTGGCATATGCGCTTGCGGACTTCCACAAAGATTATTTAAAGGGAAAAGCGCTCGCAATTGCATGCCCAAAACTGGATGACGGTCAGGAATCCTATGTGGAAAAAATCAGGGAGTTGATTGATACGGCGGAAATCAACTCATTGACACTGATGATTATGCAGGTTCCTTGCTGCAGGGGTCTGCTTTCAATTGTAAAATCCGCTCAGGCCAATGCGGCACGTGAAATTCCAGTGAAGTTGGTTGTTGTCGGCCTTCAAGGCGGGATTATTTCTGAAGAGTGGGTATGAGGCCGATTGTCCTCATGCAAGGCCGGACTCGTTCCTCAGCCATCCAAAGCGTTCCTGAGTTCCCGCGTGAAAGAAGCAGCCCGCATCACAGCTTCATCCGGATCCATGGCATCCGCAATCATCCGTACCATCGCGCTGCCCACGATGACACCGTCTGCAAACCGCCTGATTTCGCGAATCTGGTTCCCGTCCGAAATTCCGAATCCGAGTGCGGAGGGAATGGTCCGTGATGAATCGATGATTTTGAAGAAGGCATCGAAATCCGTGTTGAATTGGGAACGCACACCTGTGACGCCAAGGGATGACACGCAATACAGAAAGCCCTCCGCCCCTTCGGCTACCATGCGGATACGGTCCGCGGAAACCGGTGAAACCATACGGATGAGCGCAATGCCATGCCGTTTGGCGTCAGCTTCGATTTCTCCCCGTTCCTCATAGGGCAGATCCGGGACAATGACGCCATCGATTCCGGCGGTTCCGCAGTCGGAGAAGAAGCGGTCAGCGCCGTATTGCAGGATTACATTCACATAAAGCAGCAGCACCAGCGGCGTGGCCGTTGTGGCCCGTATGCGCGACGCAAGCCCGAAAATGTGAGCCATCCTGATACCGTGTTTCAGTGCACGCTCATTTGCGGCCTGGATGACCGGTCCTTCCGCAATCGGATCCGAGTAGGGAACGCCGAGTTCCACCAGATCCGCACCCTCCGCAATCATGGCCTGCACAAGGCGTTCCGTCGTTCCGAGATCCGGATCTCCCGCTGTAACGAAGGTGATGAGTGTCTTGCGTCCCTCCGCCTTCCTTCGTGAAAAAGCATTGGCGATGCGGTTGATTTGTTCACTCATGGACTTCCACCCCCATATACCGGGCTACCTGGTACACATCCTTGTCTCCCCTTCCGGAAAGATTCACGACCATCACGGCATCCTTCGCCATCATCGGCGCCAGCTTACGGGCATAAGCGACAGCATGGGCGGATTCGATGGCCGGGATGATTCCTTCCATGCGGGCGAGATATGTGAAGGCATCCACAGCTTCACGATCCGTCACGCTGACATATTCCGCGCGACCTTCATCGTGCAGCCAGGCGTGTTCCGGACCGATTCCCGGATAGTCGAGACCAGCGGAAATCGTGTAAACCGGCATGATCTGACCTTCGTCATCCTGCAGGAAATAGGATTTCATGCCATGAAAAATACCCACGGAACCTTTCGTGATCGTTGCTGCATGACGTTCGGTATCCACGCCGTCTCCCGCGGCCTCCACTCCGATGAGCCGGACGGATTTATCCGGAATGAAGGTGTGAAAAGCCCCCATCGCATTGCTGCCGCCGCCCACACAGGCGAGAACGGCATCGGGCAGTTTCCCTTCGAGTTCCATCATCTGCGATTTGATCTCCACGCCGATGACGCGCTGGAAATCTCTCACCATGCGGGGATACGGCGCCGGACCCATGACTGACCCCAGAACATAGAACGTGTCCTGCACCCTTTTTGTCCATTCGCGCATCGCCTCGTTCACGGCATCCTTCAGGGTAGCCGTGCCGGACGTGACGGTGTGAACCTCTGAACCGAGCAGGCGCATGCGGTATACGTTGAGTGACTGGCGTTCCACATCCTCCGCCCCCATGTAGACGGAACATTCCATTCCGAACAGGGCTGCTGCCGTGGCGGTCGCAACCCCGTGCTGACCCGCGCCTGTTTCGGCAATGACCCGCCTCTTCCCCATCCGTTTCGCCAGAAGCACCTGGCCGAGTACATTGTTGATCTTATGAGACCCGGTATGGTTCAGGTCCTCGCGCTTCAAGTAAATCTTTGCGCCGCCGAGGTCCTTCGTCATGTTCTCCGCGAAATAAAGCAGGGAAGGCCGACCCGCATAATTTTTCCCAAGCGCGGCCAGTTCGGCCAGGAAAGCGAAATCGGCGCGTGCTTCATCGTAGGCGCACTCCAGTTCTGTGAGGGCGTTCATGAGTGTTTCCGGGACATACTGCCCTCCATGACGGCCAAATCTTTTGCTTTCCATGATTTCATCCTCCGTTTCAGGACCAATGCAGCCTTGAGCCTGCTGCTTCCACATCATTTCACCAACATGAATCGGACTGATTCCACAAATGCCGTGACTTTCGCCGAATCCTTCAGGCCATCGGTCTCAACTCCGGAACTCACGTCCACACCCCAGGGATGCGCCAGTCGAATCGCATCCGCGACATTGCCCGGCGTCAGGCCACCTGCCAGCATGTATCCGGGAGCCCTCGCCTTCAGGAGCAGGCGCCAGTCGAACATATCCCCGGTTCCGCCCGCCAGCTCCGGATGCCAGGCATCCAGCAGGAACCGGTCTGCCGGAAACTCCGCCATTGGAAGGAGCGAGGCTTCATTCCTGATGCGAAATGCCTTCCAGACAGCCACTCCAGGCGGAAGCAGGATTCGCAGGTGTTCCAAATGGGAGGCGTCCTCCGCGCCATGAAGCTGGACGACGCCCAACCGGCACTGCAAGGCGATTTTCGCCACCTCCATCGGAGAAGCATCCACGAAAACCCCCACCGGAATGATGGATGCGGACAATTCGCCAATGAGTTCCCGTGCAGTTTCCGGCAGCAACCTGCGCCTGCTTTCCACGAAGACGAATCCCGCATATTCGGGTCTGCACGCATTTACGATTTCGATATCGCGCATCCGCGTCAGACCACAGATCTTTACCTTTGCAGCTTCTGCAACACATCTTGCAATACCGCTCCGCATCGCCTCTCCGTTCGCTTGTATCTTCGTTCCGCCTCTCCGTTCGCTTGTATCTTCGTTCCGCCTCTCCGTTCGCTAATATCTTCGCTCCGCATCGCCTCTCCGTTCCTGGAGTCATGCATTTTTCAATTCCATCAGCGCTTTCGCGGGATCACTCGAACGAATCAGAATTTCTCCCACCAGAATGGCATCGCAGCCATCCTGCCTCAGTCGCCTGGCATCCTCTGCGTTGCTGATCCCGCTTTCCGCGACAGCCACGCAGGAATCAGGGATGAAACGCCGGACACGGCCGAAGGTGCCTAGATCCACGGCAAAGGTGGACAGGTTGCGGTTATTCACGCCAATGACGCTTCCTCCGGCCTGGACAAGCCGTTTCGCCTCGTCTTCCGTGTGCGCCTCCATCAGGGTGGCCATGCCGAGTTCTCCGGCCAGCATGGAAAGCCTGCGCAGGGTGGCATCATCCAAAATAGAGGCGATGAGCAGGATGGCATCCGCACCGATCGCGCGGGCTTCCAGCACCTGCCGTTCCTCCAGTATGAAATCCTTCATCAGGATGGGACAGGGAACTGCAGCCCGAACCTGGCGGAGCACCTCTTCCGATCCTTGAAAGAAATACCGTTCCGTCAGGACGGAAATGCAATCCGTTCCGCCTTCCATATATGCAAGCGCTGTTTCGACCGGATGAAAATCGGAGGTAATGAGACCTTTGGAGGGTGAGGCTTTCTTCACCTCGGCGATGACCGACAAGCCTGACCGCCGGACAGCTGCCTCGAAATCCAGTGGGGGTGGCGCATCGCAAGCTCTTCGCTCCAATTCCGACAAAGATGTGATGGCAGATTCCTCAAGCAGCTGCCGTCGTTTTCTCATGACGATGTCATCCAATATCATGTTCCGGGTGCTCCTCCCTGTCAACAGCAGATCTGCAAGTCAAATCATGCTTCTGTTTTTTCGATGCATTGCCCATTAACTTGATGAACCGGTTTCGGTTAACTCCTTGCATATGCCGCGATTCATGACCGGGTCACTCGGTTGGATTCATGGATGTATTCCTCCAGCCGACTGAGTGCTTCTCCAGAATCGATGGCTTCCGCCGCCAGCTTTATCCCTTGTCCGATGCTCCCCGCCTTGTCCGCGACACACAAGGCGGCTCCAGCATTCAGCAGCACGATGTCCCGTCTGGGGCCGGTTTCTCCGGCGAGGATGGAAAGAAGTATCTTTGCATTCTCCGAAGCATCTCCTCCCCGGACACTTTCCTTCGATGCCCGGACAAATCCGAAATCCTCCGGCTGGATACGGTATCGCGTCATCTGCCCTTTCACGACTTCCGCCACCTGGGAACCTGCACTGATGGAAAGCTCATCCAGACCGTCCTCCCCGTGAACGACCATGGCGTGCTTCATTCCGAGATTCATCAGTGCCTGCGCCATCGGAACAATCAGCGCTTCTGAAGCAACTCCCAGCAGCTGGTACCTTACGAAGGCGGGGTTCGAGAGCGGCCCGATCAAGTTGAAAACGGTACGGACCCCCATTTCACGCCGAGGCTGCGCCACATGCTTCATGGAACTGTGATAGGCCTGCGCGAACAGAAAACAGATTCCCGTCCTCGACAGGCAGACCACGGCCTGCTCCGGCGTTAAGGTGATGTTGCAGCCGAGTGCCTCCAGCACATCGGCTGTGCCGCACTGGCTTGAGGATGCGCGGTTTCCGTGCTTGGCGACCGGCATGCCTGCCGCTGCGGTGACAAAGGCGGCGGCCGTTGAAATGTTGAAGGTGTTCGCGCCATCCCCGCCTGTTCCGACAATATCGATGGCATCGACGGTCAGTTGCACCCGATCCACCTTGCCTCGCAAGACGGATGTGAACGCGGAGAGTTCCTCAACCGTTTCGCCTTTCATGCGAAGGGCTGTAAGAAACGCGGCAATCTGCGCATGGGTCGCTTCGCCGGACATCATGGTTTCCATGGCTTCGACAGCTTCTTCCTTAGAGAGATTTTCAAGGAGCATCAACTTTCCGAGTATCGCTTTCATGGCAAGCCCTCCATTCGTGTCCATCACGATCCAGTTCGAGACCCCTCATGCCGGCATTGTCAGCCTGAGGAAATTCCCGATCAGTTCCAGGCCCATCTCCGTCAGAATCGATTCCGGATGGAACTGCATCCCAAAGACCGGCAGACTTTTGTGCCGGAGCCCCATCACCAGCCCATCATCCGTTTCCGCCGTGACTTGCAGACATTCCGGCAGACTTGCCCGATCCACAACCAGTGAATGGTAACGTCCCACCATCAGTTTTTCCGGCATTCCTGCATACATGGGACAGTTCGTGTCGAGACGTATGAGGCTTCGCTTTCCATGAACGGGTCCGAGCGGCGCATGCACGACCTTTCCTCCGAAGGCTTCCCCGACGGCCTGATGACCCAGGCAAATGCCGAGGAGGGGAATCTCTGCGCCAAGCGACCGGATGACATTGATGCTTATGCCCGCTTCTGCCGGGAAACCGGGTCCGGGCGAGATGATGATGTGGGAAGGATGCAGCGCGCGGATGCCGGTCACGTCAATGCAGTCGTTGCGGATGACCCGGATATCCGGATTGATCATGCCTGCGATCTGATACAGATTGTAGGTGAAGGAATCATAATTGTCGATCAGGAGAATCATTCTGCCACCTCCGCCTTTCCAGCAGCACGCTCGGCATGCCTGACCGGACCCACTTCGGCGAGGGCACGAAGCAACGCTCCCGCCTTATTCTGCGTTTCCTCATATTCAGTCTCCGGAACCGAATCGGCGACGATACCGCCGCCCGCCTGCAGGAACGCCTTTCCATCCTTGAACAGGATGGTGCGGATGGTGATGCACGAATCCAGGTTGCCATCGAACGATATATAGCCGATGGCGCCGCCATACGGTCCGCGGCGGGAAGGTTCCATCTCGTCGATCAGCTCCATGGCACGAATTTTCGGGGCGCCGGACAGGGTTCCAGCCGGGAGAACAGCCCGGAGAGCGTCGAACGCATTCACGCCATCTCTGGCGACCCCTTGCACCAAGGTGGTGATGTGCATGACATGCGAATAGCGCGCGACCTTCATCAGGCCGACAAGCTTCACAGTGCCGAATTTCGCAATTTTACCGAGGTCATTGCGTCCGAGGTCCACAAGCATCATATGCTCTGCGATTTCCTTCTCATCAGCCAGAAGTTCCTCCTCCAGGCGACGGTCTTCTTCCGGGGTCTTTCCGCGCGGACGGGTTCCGGCAATCGGACAGGTTTCCAGCAGCCCGTCCTCGAAGCGAACGAGTAATTCAGGAGAGGCACCGACCAGATGATAGGAGTCAAATTTCAGAAAATACATATACGGAGAGGGGTTCGAAACACGGAGGACCCTGTAGACATCGAACGGATCCGCGTCTGTCTCAACAGACATGCGCCGTGAAGGGACCATCTGGAAGATATCACCATTCACAATGTGGCGCTTCGCTTTTTCAACCATTGCCATATACTGGTCCTTGTTCGTTTCGCTTACGACTTCACCGACAAAGCAGTCATGGCGTATGCGGGCTCCAGTCACAGCATGACCGGAATCCAGAATGGTGCGCTCGATGGATTTCAGCCGTTCCACGGCCCGTGCGTAATTTAGTGCGAGATCACCATCCGTGTGCATGTTCACGATGATCTGCAGCTTTTGACGCAGGTGGTCGAACACGATCATCTCATCCACCACGAGGAAATGCCCATCTGGTACCCCGAGCCGGTCTTCCGGCGGATTCGGCAAGTTCTCGACACTGCGGACGAGGTCGTAGCCGAAGAATCCGACAGCACCGCCGGACAGCCGGGGAATGCCGTTCACGCGGGCTCCCTTGTAGCGAGCCATCACGTCGCGGACGGTGTCGAACGGATTTCCGATGATGCGTTCCGCACGTCCGTCACGGCCCGTCAGGATAGTTTCCTGACCGGAGATGCGGATGATGAGCAGAGGGTCCCGGCCAATGAAGGAATAGCGGGCCCACTTTTCGCCACCTTCCACACTGTCTAGCAAGAAGCAATAAGGGCTGGTGTCCTTGAACCGCTTGAAGACGCTGACCGGTGTTTCCATGTCCGCCATCGTCTCCAGGGCGATGGGCACGAAATGGTTTCCGGGAGCGAGTTGGATGGCTTCTTTCAATGTCGGGAACAACATGACTGTCTCCTCCTTCTGTTTGATCCGAACTCCGTTCTGCGTTGGAGACCCGTCTGATTTCGAATTTTGGAATACAAAAAAACCTGCCCTTTCACAAGGGCAGATTCTCATCTGCATGCCACCTTGAAATTCTGGTGTTCAGGATGCCAACACATC
>CAZFWQ010000102.1:8560-10910 GCA_964522755.1 uncultured Oscillospiraceae bacterium
CCCGGCCCATAACGCAGGTCATGCGTCGGATATTACTCACGGGAATCCCGCTTTCTCTCCGCCTTCAGGGGCCCATTGTACTCCGCCGCATGCTGCCGTGATTTCACCACCCACGACTCTCTGTAAGCGCTTCCGAAGTTTTACTTCCCCATCCACAGTTTCACTGTTCAAATAGTAACATGGTCTCCTGCGTGTTGTCAACGCTACCTGCACTTGTGCATACGGAAATCCGTCTGCTTAAGACATAGTTAGCCTGCTCGCCCCCTCCTCAGAAAGGAGCATTTCATGTCAATGAATGAAAAAATAGCACCTTAACAAAAAGTGAAATTGCTGGCAAAAGCATTGTCTGCCAAAACCATGCCAATCCAATAGTTTCGAAAAGCAGTATGCCAAAGTTTTCGTACGCAAGTCCCTCCCGGCCGGGTTAGACCAGGCGCAGCCTATCTTTAATTGGAGAAGGTTAACCTGACGCAGTCACCCTCGCGCTGCCATTGGTATCGCAGGTCAAGGATATCCGCGATCGGTCCGAATGCTTCCCAGAAGATATCAGCCTCTGCCTGGGTGATCTGGTAATACTGGAGCCCGTCGGCATTTGGCCATCCCGTGATGACAAACTCGGCCCGGGATTCATCGCCGTCAAATGAAGTCAATTCCCCGCCCAGCGTGATACAGTTGAGCGCAGCTATCTCCGCAGCCTTCCTGGCGCCGCGGCCTTTCAATCCTTGCCAGCCGGGCGCATGCCGCTTTCCAAGCCCAACAGACCAATCGAGTGGAGAGAGGTTTGATTCCAGAAGGTAGGCGATCGTGCCAAACCAGAGGGCAGAGACATTGAGTTTGGCCATATCCAAAACTTGTTCGGTTGTAAAAATAGGTCTTACATCTTCAGACATGTCAGAATCTCCTTTCTGTTGGATCCTTGAATAAGACGTTGCGATGTCAGGCCCATCTTCCGGCCGGGGGTCTCTAATAAATCAGCGCCTGGTAAACCAGCGTGCGAAACTGTAAATAAGCCGGAGCGTGGTTCGGGAACTCGGTGCGGGTCATTTGGAGCCCAATCAATCCCTCCTGGGGATCGGCCCAGAATAAGGTGCTGAGCCCGCCCCACATGTATTCGCCTTCCGAACACAACATCCCGGCCCGAATGGTATCCACCATCACACCGAGCAGGAAGCCATAACCATACCCGGGGTACGCCGTGCCAAGCACTTCAATCGGAATCAGTTCTTGCGGCAGGTGATTGCGGGTCATATATTCCACGGTCTTGCGCCCGAGGATGCGCCTTCCATCCAGCTCGCCCTTGTTAAGCAGCATCTGGCAGAAACTCATGTAATCGCTGGCGCCGGAAATCACTTCCACCACACGGCCCAACACTTCAGCCACCTCACCATAGCGCCAGCCCTTGCCAGGCTGGTGGTTGAGGGGCAGTTGCGCCATCCTGCGGGTACATTCCTCCAGGTCGATGTCGGGATGGAACGGGGCAATCTCCTCCAGCATCTTTGCAATCTGGGGCGAACCCAAATCGTCGTAGAACAGCCCGGAGGTCTGGGTCAATAAATCGTACAGGGTGATTTCACGGTCCAACGGGGCCAGTTCCAGCCCATCGAGGTTTGATTTTTTAATCACCCGGACGTTTTTGAAGGCCGGGATGTACCGGGAAAGCGGTTCGGAAAGCTGGTAGTACCCCTCCTCATACAGGATCATCAGGGCAGTCGCCAAGATAGGCTTAGTTATCGAAAAAATAGGAAAGAGGGTATCGATCTCCACCGGTTTTTTCGCCTCAAGATCGCGCCAGCCGCAGCAGGCGTTGTGAATCACCTGACCGCGCCGAGCGACCATCGTCAATATGCCGGGCAGCCTGCCCTGATCGATGAGGGATTGCATGGCGGGCTGCACCCTCGCCAAACGTGAGGTCGAAACCCCCACATTCTCCGGAATGGTTGTTTCCATGTTTTCACCCCCATCAATTCTGGATGGGGCCGAATCGGACAGCATCGTGGAGTCTTGCGCTAAGCACTGACAGGATCTGTGTCAGGCATGTGCCAGGCATGCACGAAGGCCAATCGCCAGAGCCCATCGGCGGACTGGGTGGCAATCCAGGTAAATTCACCCTTCAGGCGGATCTCGTTACCGTTCGCATCCGTGAGCTGCTTGTGGAAAAGCGCCGTTGCAGCCACGGCGCCTTCACCCAGCGCGCGGTAAAGAAGCGAGTCGAAGGTCAATTTGAGGCGCTTGAACACCTTGAAAGCTGTACGTTCTGCGGCATCAAATTGTGCATAGGTGGAAATCGCCCCATCGGTTACGGCAAGGAACTCATCCGATGGCCGGCATAGCGCCAATAACCCATCTGCAT
>CAZFWQ010000103.1:0-6675 GCA_964522755.1 uncultured Oscillospiraceae bacterium
GATTTCAGGATTGTCCAGCCTGAAACGCATATAGGTTGACGCAGTGGTCTGGGATGCATCCGTCAGTTCGGAAGCCGCCAGAACGGTGATCCATCTTTTTCCCGATTCCATGGCATCGTTGTAACTCACCGTAATATCCACTTTGCCATCTCCCAGTCTGCTGGCGGGGATGGTCTGCGTCAATGGGGCCGGCGTCGGCAGGACGCTTGGCGTCAACGGGTTCACCGGTCCGAAATAGGTATAGTACAAAGTGTCTTGATATGTCTGGGTGTCTTCTTTCTGCATCAGCGCGGCCACAGCCAGATCCATGCCGGACAAAGCCAGATAGTAGGCCTTCGCGCTCTGCTCCTGGTGTTTGGCCATTTTCAGGTTGTTCTGAACTATCAGGGCCATGGATGTTGAAAGGATGGCCACAATGGCCAGAAGAATGACGACAACGACAAAACCGCTGCCTCTTTCACTTTTCTTGCGTTGATTGAGGTTGTTTTGCATAAACATCACCTTTTCCGGCACCAGTAAAAAACGTCAATATCTGTGTGAGTAAAGTTTATCCATCATATGTAAACTAGCTTACAAAAATGCAATACATCACTAATTTGGTATATAAAGTATATCATCATCTCCCGGAGACTACAACAAAAGTCAATAAACAGTGTAGATTTGCAATAAGTAGCATATGCGGGATCCTGCACTCTTTTTGTCCGTCGTGAATCTTCGTAGAATCATATCCTCCATCGCGAAAAAAGAGACACTCATTATTGTATTCCCACAATGAGAACTATCATATCATAACTTGGGAATAATTATTGACAAATTTCAATAATGAGGTTTAGGAATAAATCCGACAACTTCATGGAATGATCGAAATACTTCGCAGTTACAATATCTTTTCTGGTTTTAGCCTATCTACCATATAGTATAGAATTTTCGAATTCATAAATCAACTTCAATTTGTCTTATTTTCATAATTACTGGAAATAATACAAAATAGAGTCAGGCAGGTCGACCAAAAAACCCCACCAGTTCAGATAACGCTCGTATGGGCCAATTCACCGGTGCTGCAGCTCAGCACATATACTTCCCCTGCGGCCATGTTGCCGATGGCTTGCGGTTTCACCCGGTATTCCCTGTCCTTGCTGACGTTGATTGACGTTGACGGGCCGTATGAATAACTGCCCTGGTTGCTGCCGAGGCTATGCGATATTTTGTCAACGTCGCAATATCCGAACACTTCCGCCCATTTTCCGCATGAAATGCCCGTTCTGTGTGAAAAGACAATACACTTCTGGGCTGTGCCGACCAGCGTCGAAAACAGGTTGTCGCTGCTGCCCAGCATGGCATAGGCATCATCTGAAGAAAGGACGGTCGTGCATCTCGACGAGTTCGATTTCAGCAATTGTTCAAGCAGTTCGTTGCTTTCAGCGCTTATGGCATCTACGACGAGCATCAGGCTCTTGCCGTTTGCCAGGCAGCCTTGCACTTCGTTGAGGATGACATTCAGGAGGACCTTGCTGGTACTTGACTGAATATCCAGCATGACAAGCGCATTGCGGTCCACCATGCCCCTGATGCTGACCGAGCGCTGCCTTGTCGCCTTGTCGGACAACAGGCTTTGCCCCTGATAGCCAAGCTGCATGAAGAATCCCTCCACGCCCGCCCTTTCCGACTGGCCCTGCATCAGCAGGTTCCTGATGTTCTGCGCCTCCGCAGCTCCTATCTTCCCCTTCTGGTTTGCTTCATCAAGTTTATCCAGCAGATTGGCGTGTGGACATCGCAGCAGCATGTCGCATGCCGTCGGGATGCCTTTGCTGCGAATGAAACCCAGAATTCCGTCCATGTACTGACGGCCGTTCGGCTTGATTTCATAACCCTTTTGCGCGGAATTTATCACCATGTGGCTGATTTCCATGTTCGAGAGACCGATGAACGGATCATACACCGGGTTGCCGCGATTGATGATTTCCATGTTGTTCGTTGCCTGGTAAGCAGAACGGATCTTCGCTTCAAGCAATGTGTCCGCCTCATGCAGGATGACGACGGGGATGCGGTTGATGGACGCGCAGATGCATGCGGCCACCGTGGCCCCGACCCGGTTCGCGGAACGGCCGC
Organism: uncultured Oscillospiraceae bacterium; assembly: GCA_964522755.1. Classification (GTDB taxonomy): domain Bacteria; phylum Bacillota; class Clostridia; order DSM-8532; family DSM-8532; genus JAEWSN01. The sequence continues at coordinate 2,110 of CAZFWQ010000103.1, forward strand.
CGGAAATGATCGTGTTCCCGACCGGTTCGGACGGATTAAAAAATCCTTCAATTTCACTTGGCAGGTACTCCATGATATTCTTGTTGGCCAAGTTGTTTTTCTGAATATTCCTGATTGTTTTCTCCGTCTGCATTTTGGACATCAATGAACTGATGGACGCGAAAAGCCAATCCAAGAATCCTACCCCCTATACAGGTCGAACTGGAAACGGAAAGGCATTTGAAACGGAAGTCCCACAATCGCCTCGCCGACCGACAAATTCGTCAGCTCCCAGTCTTCGACGGTGTTCCCGTCCCTTTTCTCTTCAACCAGCGTGTTGTTTGCCGTCTTGTACTGATCAAGGACAATGTTCTTTCCATATAGTTCGCTTACGTAATTGCGGGATCCGGTGTCGTTTGACTTGAAGGCGAATATCGATGAAAAACCCGCTGCTATGTTTTTCCCCTTGCTGTCTCCGTAAATCTCATATAACTGTTCCACGCTCTGGATTCCCGCCATGATTTTGACGCCCAGGCTCCTACCGAAGTTCACGCCGTCTTCAATGTGCTGCAAATGCGGCAGCAGCTTGAATTCATCGCAGATGAAATACACATTGCCTTCGGATTTCCTTCTGCCCATGGCCTCTTTCAGGGCCAGGTCAAAAAGCAGCCTGTAAATGGGGACAAGCGTCTCCCCTATCGAAAGGTCATATTCTATGAACAGGGTCCTTGCACTTTTCTCGCGAACGAATTTTCTGACTGAAAACCGCCCGTCGCCGGAAAACGCGCCAATGAATATCTGCCGTATCACACTCTGGAGTTCCGCCATGACGCCAAGGGCCTGATCCGAAGAACCGTCACCGATATATGTCAGCACGGACGCGAGGTCTGGAAAGGCACTCAACAGGGATGTGATCTTCTTTGGGTTGGTGATGTCCAGATAATACTTCAGCTCTTTGTTGTTCAGGAATTTCTTCCTGAAAGCGGGGTCATTCGTGCCCATCCGTATATGCGCCATGATCAGCGCAGCCAGCAGGTCCCTTGCCGCACTCGGGAAAAACGGCTGCCCGCTGTCCTCCACCGCATCGCGAAACAAAGATCTGGTTATCTCATAGGTATTGCTGAGCACATCCTCGTCTTCCCAGCCATCGGCGACGATTTCCCTGAATATATTCCATTTGCTCATCACATCGGCGTATTGTTTTGAATTTGACAGGACAATATCGCCGGGAGCGTGGAACCTGCTGAAATAATCACCTTTCGTGTCGAAAATGATCATCACGTCATTCTCTGACATGCTGGCTTTCAATTGCCTGATGAAATAGAAGAACAAATTGGTCTTTCCGCAGCCCGTGCCGCCCATGAGCAGAATGTGCTTGCTCAGGATGTCGTCATCGATGCCGATGCTCTTGCACGTTTGCTGAAACAGGCCTGGCAAAAGAACCTTTGCATTGCCCTGCATGGCTGGCGGCGTTGTTTGCCGGATTGAGTTCCCATGAAGGACTGAAGACGTCAAAGCCATACCGGGTCACCTCCTGCCGATTTACTTTCCAGCTTGCCGGCCATTGCGCTTGAATCCGGCACAAGTGTCACCTCCTGCCGATTCCTCTTTTCGCGCCTTCGCTGTTTGGGGCCTCCTTTTCACTTGCGTCTTCAACGCGGCGCTGCGAAAGGTAATCAGCTTTTGCGGCAGACGAATTGCGTACCGAGTCGTCGATTCCGCCCACCTGCCTCATGTACTCGCTTTTGGCATCATTGGCCGCAGGCGCTTCACCGGCTTTGGCCTTCTCCGCCTGCTCCCCTTGAATCTGCTGCTTCCTGTCGGCGGCAAAAGCACGGGCATCGCGCTCAATCGGCTGATCCATGTATCTTCGCGGGTTTTGTTCGTATTTGATGTAATGCCCCGGCAACTTGTTATCGCGCCATTGGGAAAGTTCATCCTTGTCTTCATGCTCGATCAGTCCGTCCACTGCCTGATCCTGATAGGCGTGGCGTCCTTCATGCAGTATCGTGTCCAGATGCTCGGAACAATTGTCTCCATATTCCGACCCGGCCTCAAGCTGCTGCGAATTGATGACGATGCCTTTGCCAACCGGATCGTATCCTCCGAAGACCACGGAGCCTTCTTCCGACGGCATCGGTTTGGTTGTCACTTCGCACGGATACCGGTGCTCACGGGCGGCCATTTCATTTTCCACGGACTGCAGCACGCCGATTTTGTCTTCAACGCCCAATGTTTTCCATTTATCTTCCGTCAGACATCCCAGACTCTCGTCATATGAATATGCCCTGACCATAAGAAACACCTACCTCCTTATGTTGCCGGACAGTTCCTTCTCCGCGGCTGCAGGGTCCGCAAGCAGCCAGTCCAATGCGATCAATGCCGCCGGATAGGTGAATCCTTTTCTTTTCATCAGATCTGATGTGGAAAACTTTGAAACCGACGTTTCCGTCATTGTCCTGTCTTCAAGCCATCTTGCAAGGCTGGCTTGAAACTGCGGCCGAAGGTTCGTCAGATCCCGCGCTGTCAGGTCGGCAGCATATTCCGAATACTGCAGTTCATTGACAAGGATGCTCTTGATTTTTTCAAACATGCCCAAAACCTCCTCCCTTGTCCTGCCCGGTATGCCTGTACTGTCATGTGGTTCGACGGCAGCGGATGTTCCCGCAACCTGTCTGAAATGCCCTGTATGCTATTGAACGCTGATGCCGATTTCATAATCCAGGAAGCCGTTACGTTCCCCGACCTGGATAGTGTATGACTTTCCGGCCGCAAGTTCAACCGTGGGGCTGTCTCCATATGAGTTTGCCAGAACCGCATCCGTGGCGTCCCAAACCATCAGGGTCGCATATGAGTTGGCGTTGTTGTCAGAGAGAGCCAGCAGGTATTTCCCTGTAACCGGCGCAGTATAGACATATCTGTTGAGCTGTCCCGCATAGGTTATGCTTCCCTTGATCACCATGACATCCGACGGCAGGTTCTGGGTGTCTATCGGCACGCCGATGGAAATGGAGTAGTTCACCGCGCCGTTGCGTTCACTGGCCCGGATGCTGTATTTCTGGCCTGCCGCAAGATCTACCGTGACACTGTCGCCGTATGAATTTGCCAAGGTTGCATCCGTTGCATCCCAGATGGACAGCACCACATAAGAATTCGCCTTATCGTCCGAAAGATCGAATCTGTATCTGCCGGTCATTGGCGCAGTATATGTATAATTGTTCAGCTGACCCGCATATGCGATGCTCCCGCTTATTTTCGTGACATCAGGCGGCAGGTTTTGCGTTTAAATCGGCACACCGATGGAGATGGTGTAATTCAGCGCGCCATTGCGTTCCGCTGCCTGGATGGAATATTTCTGTCCGGCTGCCAGGTCAACCGAGGCACTGTCTCCGTATGTGTTTGCCAAAGTCGCTTCCGTCGCATCCCAGATGCTCATCACGGCATATGAATTGGCTTTGTCGTCTGCAAGATCGAATCTGTACCTGCCGGTAATGGGAGCCGTATAGGTATAATTGTTGAGCTGACCCTTATATGTGATGCTGCCACTTATCCGGGTGGTCTCCAGGGAAGTTTCCTGCAATTCATTCGGAACCCATATCCTGACGGCATAATTCAAGGCGCCGTTGCGATAGCTCATCTGAATCTGATATGTGCCCCCGGCCGTCAAGTCAACCGTGCTGCTGTCTCCATATGAATTCGCCAGGGTTTGCCCGGTCGAATCGGTGATGGTCATGATTGCATACTGGTTCGCCTTGTCATCGCTATAGTCAAATCGATAACGACCAGTGCGGACAGCCACATACTGGTATGAAAACATGTCTCCCTCTGCGTTGATGGTTCCGGTGATATCGCTGTACGATGCCGATACGGCCGGAATGTCCGAGCCCGACAAGTTCAGCGGGGTAGAAAAAGCAGACCCTTTCGGCGATGACGGCGTATCGAAGGATACTGCAGCCGGTACTGGTGCGGCTGTGGCTGCGCTCGTTTCTGCAGCTGAAGCAGTGGCTGCGCTGCCCTCCGTGGCGGATGCGGTGGTTCCGCCGCCATCCGAGGCGGATGCTGTAGTTCCGCTGCTATCCGAGGCCGACGTGGTTGCCTGGGAATTGCCATCGCCTGAAGACGCCATGCCGGAGGAAGTGTCCTGACTGGCAACTGAAGATTCAGAAGCCGATTGTGTTTCCGTGGTCGTATCCGCATAAGTGGTTTGTTCGGTTGTCGCCACTGCCACGTTCGATCCGGTCTGGTTGTACGACCTGCCGGACAGAGCGTTTTGCAGGCTTCCGTCAGCAACTCCCTTGAATATGTAGTAGAATGCCGCCAAAGACAAGATGACTATCACTGCCGTCAATCCGCTTCTTTTCCTGGGAGCAGGAGCGGAAGGATTTACTGCCGTCCTGTGCGTATTCGGGTATGGATAGGCAACCACCGGCTGCGCGGCGGGAGCGCCCGGAGGCGGGGCATATGCGGGAGACCCCGGACGTGGCGCATATCCGGGAGACCCCGGAGGAGGAACATATCCTGGAGAACCCTGAGGCGGGACATATCCTGGAGCGCCCTGAGGCGGGGCATAACCGGGAACGACGGAAG
>CAZFWQ010000103.1:6699-8587 GCA_964522755.1 uncultured Oscillospiraceae bacterium
CCTGATAAGCCGGACCCGCCGCGGTCCCGGGACGAGGCGCGTATCCGGGAGAATGCGCAGTCCCGGGAGAAGGCGGGATAACGGGCGGCGCAGCGAAGCTTTTCTGCGGGATGGTGGGCGCGGTGGCATATCTGAACCTGTCGTCCGTCTCGCACCATGGACAGGAAGGAAGGAGGTTGTAATACTGATGGACCGGATTCACGGCGCATTTTTTCAGCGAATGCTCGAAATTCGTCAGGGCCGTGTGCCATTGCGACGCAATCGGCCTCAATTTGGGGTCGACCCGCCCATATATGAACGCGCGCGTAAACAGTTCGATGATGTCCTGCGGCAGGGTTTCAATCGGCGGGACAGCCGGCGACTGCGGTTTGTTGCCGGGCTTGTAGCAGTAGTTGTCCCTTTTGATGGCTATGTTTCCCACACCGGGAGAGGCCTGCGAAGCGAAGTCGGTTTCCTTTATGCCATTGAATGGAGTATAGCCGTTCATCATCAGTTTGAAGATATGAATCGCCAGGGAAAAACTGTCGGTCTCCCGGGTGAACGTATCCAGCGACGCAAGCACATATGCATCATTGGTGATCTTTTCCTTTTCAATCTTGTCCAGAAGTTCGGGCGCGACATATCCGTCCAGGCAGACCTTGCACCTGTATGCCTGGTTCCTGCCCTTGTCAATGACAATATGATATGAATCCGTGTCCAGGAACGCAACCCTGCCGGTGAGGATATCGACGCCAATATTGCACGGGTTGAAGTCCCCGAACACATATCCGGCCCTGTGAACTTCAGATATCACGGCGCAGATGTTTTCCGCGATGATCAGTTTCTGTTCCAGCGTGACGTTCCTGAACTTGTTTGGCGGGTACTTGTACAATTCCATCAGTTCGGTGGAGATGCGAAGCCGCGGCATCAGAAAACCGGAAAACCGTTTACCCGCATCATACAGTACGTCGAGTGGCCATGCGACTTGTGAAAGAACGCTTGCACTGGGCGGTTTCCCGACCATGTATTTCAGTTTGGCTTCCAGTTCGGGCGTTCTGAGGTTCTGATGATATATCTTGGCAATCAGGCCATTCTCACCGATGATGTTGAATATTTCACCTTCGCCGCCGCTGTTCAGCGAAAAGCTTTCCAGGGTGAATTGTTTCCCGGAAAGGCCAAATAAGACTGCCATACAGCATTATCCCCCGAATCAAGTATTTCTGGCGCAAGGTTCGCCGGCCGCGTTGTCTGTGGTGCTCCCGCCTTCATCTTCCGCATTTTCATACAAATGCGGATATGCCTGCCTGCGCCACTCCTCATCCATTTTTCGCTTGAGTTCCTTCCAGTCGGGGTCCTTGTAGTATTCTGCAGGTTGAATCCCGGGGACTACATCGGCATTCACGAGCACGACAACCGTAATATCGTCGTCGACCTGCGATTCGGGTATGCTTTCCAGAAACGAGCCCACCCGTTTCTGTGTTTCGCTTTCGCCATATTCGTCAATCCGCAGGCTTTGGTTGTCCATGAAATACTTTGCGAGCGATACGTATATGCTCACGGGCTCTTTGCGTATGTAGAGCGGGAACAAAGTCTCATAAATGCCATCCGTGGAGAGAAAAACGCTGGCAACGTCCTTGCAGAACGTCCCAAACACCCATTTTTCACGAAAAGCAAGAGGAAACACCCTGCAGTAATCGTCTCTCTGCTGCTCCGTCACCTTGGCGTACAGTCCGTCCGCGCACAGCGCGACGATGCCGCTGTCTCCGGAATGGCCGAAATGAAGCCGGCCGCCAATCAGCACCGCCAGGGAAAGCGTCGTATCATATTGATCCGGTTCATGTCCGTTTTTGGCAGCTTCCGTTTCTATCACGTCCTGTGCTTCCGTAAAGGAAGAGCGAATAACCGCTTC
>CAZFWQ010000103.1:8597-10901 GCA_964522755.1 uncultured Oscillospiraceae bacterium
AATATCGCCGTCTGCCAAATCCATCTGGCTGCCAATATGCCCGGCGCAGTATCCAGCCGCCGTTTCAGCCGCCAGGGCAGACGCGAAGCCGGAATACAGCTCGCTGCCCAGTCCGTCCGCCACCGCGGCCGCGACAAATCCTTCGGCACATTTGATTATCTTATGCGAATCCTGGCCATCACTGCCGGCTTTTACATGGCTTTTTCCGGTCAGCGTGATTCCGTATGCATAGATCATATGTGCTTTCTGCCCCCCATCGTTTTGCAGGCCAGAGTGGTCCGCCATGAATAGATCTTATGTGTGTTCCGTCCCCATCGATTCGCAGATCGGAATGATAACGTATGATTAGATCCTATGTGTGTTCCGCCCCCATCGATTCGCAGGTCGGATGGATGGATGCGGGGCGATGTCAATCCCAGTCGTCCGTGCCCTTGTCCTTGTCGACGGAAGCGGGAAGGTTGGCGCCCTTGGCTTTTTCCCCGGGAGAACTGAGCGAGATGTTCCGCATGCTTTTGTGGATCCAGTCGAAGAAGCCCGTGAAATCAAAGCCGTAAAGCTTCATCACCTTTTCGCCGGACAGCCTGTGCAAAGTCTTGGAATCGTACCCTTCGACCCCGAGGGAGCGGAAACTCAGCTTGCCTTCCCCTTCCATGATGCGGATTTTTTCCGCCACGCCGGTTACGTCGCCGCCGTCTCCGTCCGAAATCATCACGATCCACGGCTTATATGGTTCGGCCCCGGCTCTCCGGTAGAATCTGTAACGCTCGTCCACCATTTTGATGGCGACCTCTACGGCCGGAGCGATGCATGTTCCGCCACCGGCAGAAAGCGACACATTCTGCAAGTATTCGATTGGCGTAAAAGGCTGTACGACATGCGGCGATTCATTGAACGCGACCAGCGCGACATCCAGGACTTCTTTTGTCTTGCTGTCCCTGCACACTTCATCCTTGAATCTGTTGATGGCATTGTTCAATTCCGTAATCGGCGTTCCAGCCATGGAACCCGAAACGTCAAGAAGGAACAGACAGGCCATATGCGGTTCGTTAGCGGTGATGATGGCCGGAGCTTCGCCAAAGAAATCATTATGTTCAGTAATTGTCAATCCTCCCTATCATTTGGTGCTGTTTATGATATACAACGATATCATGAAAAGAGAATAGTTCCCATACAAAATGGGACCCGTTCTGAATATTGACGGAATGGAAAAAGCATAATCAAGGTGTATCATTTCGATCAAAAAGAGGACAGCCTCCTTTGAAACCGTCCTCTTCCCAACTCCATTATTCTGTTTACAATTTGTTCACAGTGCCAGACCCCATTGCGAGAACGACATTGCTCCTGGCTATGCGGGAATGCTGTGTTCAAACAAATATTCAGGCGATATGTCTATGTCACCGTTATTCCAGACTGTACTGCCGTAATCGACATACACACTGTCAAACACATTCTTGTTGCTCAATACGGTGTAACATGGTTCACCAAGAAGTGGCTCGAAATCAAATATTCTGAGTTCATCATTGAAAAAGCGTATCAATAATCTATATCCCTCCATCGGACGTACCGACTTAATCCTGATCATGGGAACAGATTCGCCGGCATATGCAATTCCATTAACAACATACATAATATCAACCTCTCATCTTAATGGCTCGATTTTCTCAAATTGCTCGTTTCTGACTGCTTTGTTCCATGCGGCATATAATTCATCTTCATGAAGAATCATCCACGCCTGGAGAATCGTCAATTTTTTCATTGGCAAAGAACCCGCAAGCAATTCACCATCCACTCCAACAGATGCCTCATATTCCCCGCAATACACATGGACATGGGGTTTGTTATGTTGAATTGTGTCTCCAAAGAGCAACCTGATTATCATCCCCTGAAAACGACTTAGTTCCGGCATTGCATCAACTCCCCGTCACATCAGAAATCACAGCACAGTATTCTATCGACATCAAGTCAGACATGTTTTCATCAATACATGATTATTATACAGTTGGCATAGACAGCTTTCAAGGTGCACAACAGGGGTCAGGCACTGTGAACAAAGTGTAAACAGAAAAACGATAAGGCTAAAATATGCACCTGGTAGGCTGTCAGCTTATCGTAATCCATCGTTCAACAGGATATGATGCACTCGATAATAAATTCATAGCAAAAAAGCAATTTTTGACGTTGCCATGCATTCAATCTAAGGATGGGAGTGAACCGATACGGCCAGAAAAAAACGGATATGGTATCCTGGTGCAATTTATCATGTGATGTGCCGAGGAAATCATCGGAATGATATTTTTCGGGAAG
>CAZFWQ010000104.1:0-10783 GCA_964522755.1 uncultured Oscillospiraceae bacterium
GATGTCGACCCTCTTGCCATCAATCTCAAAGTGGCCGTGTGTGACCAATTGGCGTGATTCCGCCCTTGTTGTGCCGAAGCCCATGCGGTACACGACATTGTCAAGACGCGTTTCCAGCAATTGCAGCAGCACTTCGCCAGTGATGCCTTTCTTGCTGTCTGCGATTTCAAAATACTTGCGGAACTGGCTCTCCAGGATTCCGTAGAAACGCTTTGCCTTCTGCTTTTCACGGAGCTGTACGCCATATTCGGACAGTTTCTTCTTGGCTGCGCCGTGCTGACCGGGTGCGTAGGCCCGTCTGCTTAGAGCGCATTTCCCGCCGTAACATCTTTCGCCTTTGAGGAACAGCTTCTGTCCCTCGCGACGGCAAAGCCTGCATGATGCACCTGTATATCTTGCCATGGATTCCTACACCTCCGTCAAACTCTTCTTCTCTTGGGCGGTCTGCAGCCGTTGTGCGGGATCGGGGTGACATCCTTGATCAGGTTCACTTCGAGTCCTGCAGCCTGCAATGCGCGGATGGCCGCTTCACGTCCGGAGCCCGGACCTTTCACGTAAACCGAGACAAGGCGCAGGCCATGTTCCATGGCAGCCCTCGCGGCGGTTTCCGCAGCTTGTTGGGCGGCAAACGGCGTGCTCTTCTTGGAACCGCGGAATCCGAGTCCACCGGCGCTGGCCCATGAGAGCGCATTTCCCATCGTATCCGTGAGGGTTACAATGGTATTGTTAAAGGATGAACGGATATGAGCGGCACCCCGCTCGATATTCTTTTTCTCCTTTTTCTTCCTGGATCTTCTGACAACTTTTCCTGCAGCCATTATGCGTTCGACCTCCCGCTTACTTCTTCTTGTTCGCTATGGTCTTCCTCGGGCCCTTGCGGGTTCTTGCGTTCGTCTTAGTCCGCTGGCCACGAACCGGAAGCCCCATCCTGTGCCGCATGCCGCGATAGCAGCGGATTTCAACCAACCGCTTGATATTGATTGCGGTTTCACGGCGGAGATCACCTTCCACAGTGTAAGATTTTTCAATCTTGTCACGCAGCCTGGTGATTTCGCCATCGGTCAGTTCGCGGACACGTGTGTCCGGACTGATGCCGGTTTCGCTGAGTATCTCGTTTGAACGGGTCCTGCCGATACCGAAGATATAGGTCAGGCCGATCTCCACTCTTTTTTCCCTTGGCAAGTCAACACCTGCTATACGAGCCAATTTCCTGCACCTCCGATAATACTCACCATGCATGGCATGATGCGGGCACTCAGCCCTGTATCTCTTTTTCGGTCTTCCCCGTTGCCAGCGCAATTGATACGCCGCGGATGGGGTTCCTTTTTCATGAATAGGCTCTATATGAAGATTGTTCCGGTTAAACCGAGGTTTCCCCCGGCCAGCCGCACCTTCCCAATCCTTCTGTTCCTGTCTTGCCTTCCGGCTGACCACCCAGGATAAATGCACAAGCCCGTCTGTTGTTCCTGCAGATTCACCGCACAAGAACCCGCGCTTGCTTTCCCCGGCCGCCGGTAATCAAAATGAAAACCGGCATGTCAACGGGAAACTGCCGTCAACCCTGCCTCTGTTTGTGTTTGGGCGTGGAGCAAATCACCATGACGCGACCTTTTCTGCGAATGATCTTGCATTTCTCACATATTTTCTTGACTGACGGTTTGACTTTCATTTTGGAGTTCCCCCATTCATTTGCTCTTTGATATTCCAAACATCGTGATTGCCGGGTCCGCCTACTTCGCGCGCCATGTGATCCGGCCGCGTGTCAAATCGTATGTGGACATTTCAACCGTGACCCGGTCACCGGGCAGGATGCGGATATAGTTCATGCGAAGCTTGCCTGAGATGTGTGCCAGGATTTCGATGCCGTTTGGCAGCTTCACCCTGAACATGGCATTAGGCAAGGCTTCCTGGACGACTCCCTCGAGTTCGATGATATCTTCCTTGTTGCTGGTATCCTTTGCCAAGTTCAAACCTCCCTGTCGTGACTCGCATGCCCGCCGGCCTCCCGCACTTGCCGGACTGCCTCCCTGAGGTCGGCATCCAATGGCTTTTTCCTGTTACGGAGCGTTTCCACAATTACCTCGGCTGTTTCCTCGGTCATCGCTAGATGCTTCAGCTTTTTCTTCTTCGGCTTGTCCACACGCCGGATGTCACCGTCAGCCACCATGACATGATTGTCGTCCGCTACTGCGGTGATGACGAAGAGCCGACCCTTGTCTCGCCCGGCAATGGACCATGCAAACCTGCCTATGACGGATTCCACTAAAATACCCCATGTGTCTTGAGCATGTCTTGTTGCCACCTGGAAAAAAGGTCAAGTTACAAATGCGCTAAACTTTAAGTCCAACTACTGTATTCTAAAGGAAACCCGCAACAATTTCAAGTGCCATTTTGCCTGAGATCATGATTTAGCATATATGATGATGATTCCCATCATCTCGCATATACGATGATCACTCCCGAACGATTCATTTCTTACCATATCTGTGTCAGAATGACCGGACCCTTGGCGGTTACCGCAATCGTATTCTCATGATGGGCTGAAAGTGAGCCGTCTGCCGTGACTACGGTCCATTTATCGGAAAGCACTTTTACTTTCCATGTTCCGGCATTCACCATCGGCTCAATCGCCAGTGTCATGCCATCTGCAAGCCGTGGCCCGCGTTCCCGGCCGACATAGTTCGGAATCTGGGGTTCTTCGTGCATTTGCACCCCGATGCCATGACCCACGAAATCACGGACAACAGAGAACCCGTTTTCCTCTACACAACGCTGGACAGCCGAGGAAATATCCCAAACCCGGTTGCCCGGCACTGCCGCATCCATGCCCCTTGTGAAACTTCTTTCAGTAATGTCGAGCAGCCGGATGCATTCATCCGAGATTTTCCCAACCGGATAGGTTCTTGCCGCATCGCCATGCCAGCCGTCCAACACGGCTCCCACGTCAATGCTCAGTATGTCCCCCTCCTGAAGCTGATACGACCCCGGTAAGCCGTGTATGACTTCCTCGTTTCGTGAAGCACAGATGACCCCCGGAAAATCAATGCCGCCCAAAGAGCATGGAAAGCCCAGAAAAGACGGAACTGCTCCTGCCTGCCTGATGATTTCCGCAGCCACCCGGTTCAGCTCAATGGTCGTGACTCCAGGCACCACCAGATCCCGCATGCGAAGATGCACGCGCATGACCACTTCTCCCGCCCGTTTCATGCTGTCCAGCTCGCGCTGGGATTTGATGGTGATCATAGGTTTGTTTTCCCCAACATGCGCAGTATTTCTGCCGTTATGCAGTCGATGGCCGGTATGCCGTCTACATCACGCAAGATGTCCTTTCGGCCATAATGCGCTATCAGAGGCTCAGTTTGACGATGATACGTCTCGAGGCGGGTCCTGACTGTTTCCTCCTTGTCATCCTCCCGGATGCACAGGGACTTGCCATCCTAATCGCACAGGCCCTCAATGATGGGGGGTTTGCTTTTCATATGGTATGTTCTGCCGCACGCACACATTCTTCTGCCTGAAATACGGCTGATGATGATATCGTCAGGACATTTCAGATTCACGACCACGTCCAGCGCCGTCCCGGCCCGTGCCAGGACTTCATCAAGCCGTTCCGCCTGTGGTATGGTCCTGGGGAAGCCGTCAAGGATGAAGCCTTTGGCGCAATCGGGTTTTGAAAGCCGATCTTCTACAATCTGAACCGTGAGCCCGTCGGGAACCAGCTCACCTGCGGAGATGATGGCCTTGACCTGCGTCCCGAGCACAGTGCCTTCCTTGATGTTGGACCTGAATATGTCACCTGTGGAAATGTGCGGCACTTCAAGCGCCAAGGAGAGGTTCTGTGCCTGGCTTCCCTTGCCTGCGCCTGGTGGTCCGAGCAATATCATTCTCATGATGTGCCCATCCTTTCCGGACTGGTACGGTCATGTTGCCGTTTACAGGGGAAACGGCCCATGACATCCATTCGGACGCCATGAGCCCGTGCGGGTTCCCGGGCAGCGAGCCCTGGAGCCATGTATTCCCGTCAATCCAAGAAACCTTTGTAATGACGCATCAGCAGCTGGGATTCAATCTGCTTCATTGTGTCAAGCGCAACACCGACCATGATCAGAAGTGATGTTCCTCCGAACCAAAGTCCCTGCACATTGGTCAATCCCTGCAGGATGCTTGGGAAAATTGTGATGACTGCAAGGAAAAGCGCACCGAACCATGTGATGCGGTTCAATACTTTTGATATGTAATCCGAAGTGGGTTTTCCGGGGCGGATGCCTGGAATGAAGCCGCCGTTCTTGCGGATGTTGTTGGCCAGCTCGATGGGATTGAACACGAGCACTGTATAAAAGAAGGTGAACAACATGACGAAAATGGCCAAAAGAACCGTGTAGAGGGCGCCCCCGTTGAAATTTCGCAGCGTTGCCCATATCCCGGTGGACTGTGGAGCGACAAGATTGATGATGGTGGCCGGGAAAGCAAGGATCGACATGGCGAAGATGATGGGTATGACGCCTGATACATTCACCTTCATGGGAATGTGGGTGCTTTGCCCGCCGTACATTTTCCGTCCCACAACGCGCTTGGCATACTGGACCGGGATGCGGCGTTCTGCCTGCGTCACCCAGATGACGAAGGCAACGACAGCTGTAAATACTGCGATGATGAGGACCACGATGAGGATTCCGATGAGGATGCGGCCTTCGTCATTATAGCTTCTTACGATGTCTACCAGCGCACGTACACCGGAAGGTCCGCGCGAGATGATGTTGACGAAGATGATCATCGAAATGCCGTTGCCTATGCCGTACTGGTTGATCTGCTCGCCAAGCCACATGATGAATGCGGTTCCTGCGGTCAGGGACAATGTGATGGTTAGAAATGCCCAGATGCCGGGCCTTGTCACTGCGCCGCTGAATCCGATGTACATGGCGGAAGCCTGCACGAAACCGAGGATAACCGTTCCATAACGGATCCATTGGGCAATGACCTTGCGGCCTTCCTCGCCTTCCTTGGACAACTGCTCAAGGCGAGGAATGGCGATGGTGAGCAGCTGCATGATGATGGATGCGTTGATGTAGGGAGTGATGGACATGGCGAATATGCTGGCATTCTGAAATGCACCGCCAGCAAGGATATCCATGAATCCCAGCAGGCTTCCCTGGCTGTTGACCATGTTTGCCAGCGCGTTGCCGGAAAGTCCGGGAACCGGGATATAAACGCCGATGCGGTACAGAACCAACAGAAGAACAACCATAAGGATCTTCTTGCGCAGGTCCTGAATCTTCCAGGCATTTTTCAATGGAGCAAGTACGTTCTCCATGTCAAATCACCTCTGCCTTTCCTCCTGCGGCTTCAATCTTCTCAGCGGCTGTTTTTGTGAACCGGACTGCATGTACAGTCAGTTTTCTGGTCAATGAGCCATTTCCGAGAATCACGATACCATCAAGAATTTTCTTGATGATGCCGGCTTCCTTCAGAAAAACCGCAGTGATGACAGTACCGTTCTCGAAGCGCTCAAGATCGGAAAGCTTCACTTCGGCGAATACTTTGGCGAATTCGTAGTTGTTGAAGCCGCGCTTCGGGATACGGCGATACAGCGGCATCTGGCCGCCTTCGAATCCGGGGCGGACACCGCCGCCCGCGCGTGCATTCTGACCTTTGTGGCCCTTGCCGGCAGTCTTGCCGTTTCCGGACCCATGGCCGCGGCCTTTGCGTTTGGGGGCCTTGCGGGGCGCGCCCGGCTGCAATTCAAACAGGTTCACTGGGTACACCTCCCTTTAGTTTTCTACGACGCAGACAAGATGCGCAACTCTGTTGATCATGCCGCGCGTCTGTACGTTGTCCTGCTGTTCCACCACTTGGCCGATTTTATGCAAACCGAGTGCGGCAACGGTCGCTTTTTGTTTTTCCAGCGCCTTGATGGTGCTCTTGACGAGTTTGATCTTCAACGTGCCCATTGTTGCCTCCTCAGCCCAGAATTTCCTCGACGGTCTTGCCACGGAGCTTCGCGATCTGTTCGACCGTGCGGAGCTGCGCAAGACCTGCCATGGTGGCCCGAACCATGTTGGTCGGATTGTTCGATCCGATTGATTTCGTAGTGATGTCGTGGATGCCTGCGAGTTCGAGAACGGCACGCACCGGGCCTCCGGCAATGACGCCGGTACCTTCCACGGCCGGACGGAGCAGAACATGTCCTGCGCCGAAAAGGCCGATGCTCTCGTGGGGGATTGTAGTGCCGGTGGTCGGCACCAAGATGAGGTTTTTCTTCGCGTCTTCAATGCCCTTGCGGATCGCATTCGGAATTTCGGCTGCTTTGCCGGATCCTACGCCCACATGTCCATTTTCATCACCAATGACGACGAGAGCTGCGAAGCGGAAATTTCGGCCACCCTTGACAACTTTGGTCACACGGCCGATATTGACAACCTTTTCTTTCAGATCGAGTGTGCTGGCATCAATTTTCTGCAAGTTGTTCCCCTCCTTTGCTGCGGCTCAAAACTGGAGGCCGCCTTCTCTTGCGCCATCCGCGAGTTCCTTCACCCTGCCGTGATAAAGGTAGCCACCCCTGTCGAACACTACCTGGCTGATACCGTTTTCAAGCGCCTTCACTGCCACCAGCCTGCCAACGGCCTTTGCTGCAACTTTATTGCCACCATGGCCTTCACTTCCCTTGAGCGCCTCATCGAGAGTTGAAGCGGCCACAAGCGTGTTTCCCGCCACATCGTCAATGATCTGGGCGTATATGTGCCTCGCGCTCCTGAAAACCGCAAGACGCGGTCTTGCAGCCGTACCGGATATCTTCTTGCGGACCCGCACGTGCTTGCGAAGCCGGACCTTGTTTCTGTCAACAAGTTTAATCATCGCTTACTGCTCCCTTCCTTTACTTCTTGCCCTTGCCGCCGGTTTTGCCTTCCTTGCGCAAGACAACTTCACCGGTGTAGCGGACGCCTTTACCCTTATACGGTTCGGGAGGACGCTTGTCGCGAATCTGGGCGGCAATTTCGCCGACCAGCTGCTTGTCGGCGCCCCGGACAATCACTTTGTCCTGGGCGGGAACTTCAAAGGTGATCCCCTGAGGTTCCTCCATTTCAACGGGATGAGAGTAGCCAAGCGTGAGTACCAGCTTCTTCCCCAGTTTCTGGGCCCTGTAGCCGACGCCCACGATGTCAAGGCTCTTGGCGAACCCTGTCGTAGCGCCGACAATCATGTTGTTGAGCAGCGCACGCGTCAACCCGTGCAGCGCCCTGTTTACCTTTTCGTCGTCCGGACGCTTGACCAGCAGAGTCTTTCCATCGGTCTCCAGCATCATGTTCTTGTGGAAACTCTGTGTAAGTGTGCCCTTCGGGCCAGTCACCGTGACGGTCTGGCCGTTGAAACTGATTTCAACGCCCGCCGGGATGACAACCGGCATTCTTCCGATACGAGACATGTTATACCTCCAGTCCTTAGATTGCGGATGCCCGGGTTCCGGGCATCCTTTTCAGAACTCACTTCTGAAATGGATTCACTTTAATTGTTCCTTTTCCTGGCAATCGCCCTATGCATTTCAAAATATTAAGGCATTACATGCCAATGCATTTTGAAAAATGGCGGGTAGCCTCTCACTTTCGTTCTACTCTGTGATTGTCACCCGCCCTATGTATTCCAAAACACTTCGGCCTATCATGCCAATGTATTTAGAAAAAGGGCGGGAAGCCCCTCACTTTCGTTCTGCTACCAGACAAAGGCCAGCACTTCTCCGCCGATGCCAAGTTTTCGTGCCTTCTTGTCTGTCATGATGCCCTTCGAGGTGGAAACAATCGCGATGCCAAGACCGCCGAGTACCCGGGGCATTTCTTCCTTGCCGGCGTAAACGCGCAGGCCAGGCTTGGAAATGCGTTTGATTCCTGTAATGATGTTTTTCTTGTTTTCGACATATTTCAGGGTGATGCGGATCATGCCCTGCCTTTCATCGGCAACTTCGCTGAAGTCGCGGATGTAGCCTTCCTCAAGCAGAATGGTCGCAATCTGCATCTTCAAGGCGGATGCGGGCACATCAACTGTTTCATGCCTGGATGTAGCGGCATTGCGGATTCTGGTGAGCATATCTGCAATAACGTCGGTTGCTTGCATGGGTTCGGACCTCCTTTCGCGATGTTTACCAGCTTGCCTTCTTCACTCCGGGAATCTGCCCCTTGTGGGCCAGGTCTCTGAAGCACAGGCGGCAGATGCCGAACTTCCTCATGTAAGCGTGCGGACGACCGCAGAGCTTGCATCGGTTATAATAACGGGTTGAATATTTCGGTTTGGCCTGCTGCTTCAGAATCATCGATTTCTTCGCCATGATTGCCCTCCTTTAGCTCTTTACGAACGGCATGCCGAGCAACGTGAGCAGTTCCCTGGCTTCCTCGTCGCTGGCTGCGGTGGTAACGAACGTGATATCCATGCCTCGGACCTTGTCGACCTTGTCATAATCGATTTCGGGGAAAATCAATTGTTCCTTGACGCCCATCGAAAAATTGCCGCGTCCGTCGAAGGAATCGGCCGTCACGCCGCGAAAGTCGCGAACGCGAGGAAGTGCGACATTGAACAACTTGTCGACAAACTCATACATGCGTACACCACGGAGGGTGACCTTGCAGCCGATGTTCATGCCCTCGCGGAGCTTGAAGGCGGCAACGGATTTTTTTGCTTTTGTCACAACGACCTTTTGGCCTGAAATCGTGGCCAGTTCGGCAGCAGCTACCTCAATGGCCTTGGGATTGTCCTTGACATCCCCGCAGCCCATGTTGAGGACAACCTTGACGAGTCTCGGCGTCTGCATGGCGCTCTTGAACTTGAATTTATCCTGAAGCGCCGGTGCGACGTCCTTCTTGTATTTGTCAAATAATCTCGGCATGTCCCGTCAACCTCCTCCGGTTAGTCTTTCTCGCCGACCACGTCGATGGTCTCGCCGCACTTTTTGCACACACGGGCCTTTGCGCCGTTATCGAGAACCTTCCGGCCGACCTTGGTGGGTATGCCGCATTTGCTGCAGACCAACATTACCTTGTCCGCGTAGATCAGAGCCTCCTGGTGGACCATCCCGCCCTGGCGCATGCCCTGGCGCGGCTTGACATGCTTGGTGACGATGTTGATGCCCTCGACGAGGACCTTGTTGTCAGAGGGACTTACCGTAAGGACTTTACCCCTCTTGCCGCCGTCTTTGCCATTGAGTATATATACGGTGTCGCCTTTTTTTACGTGAACCTTGCCCATCTTCGCAAGCCCTCCTCTCACAGTACTTCGGGAGCGAGAGAAATGATCTTCATGTAATCCTTTTCTCGCAGCTCTCTGGCCACAGGCCCGAAGATACGGGTCCCTTTGGGGTTTCCATCGTCCTTGATGATGACGGCGGCATTTTCGTCGAACCGGATGGTGGAACCGTCGGAACGCTTGAGTCCCTTGACGGAACGCACGATGACCGCCTTGACGACCTCGCCCTTTTTGACAACACCGCCGGGTGTTGCATTTTTGACCGAACAAACAATGACATCGCCGATATTTGCATATCTCCGCCGGGTACCGCCCAGCACCTTGATGCAGAACAATTCCTTGGCGCCCGTATTGTCGGCCGACTTGAGATAAGATTGTGCCTGTACCATCGTCTGCGCCTCCCTTACTTCGCCTTTTCCACTATCGAGACCAGTCTCCAGCGTTTGTCCTTGCTCAGCGGGCGCGTCTCCATGACTTCAACGCGATCACCGACACCGCATTCGTTGTTTTCATCATGCACTTTCAATTTGGAAGTGCGCTTGATGATCTTCTTGTACAATGGGTGACGTACGCTGTCTTCAATGGCGATGACGATGGTCTTGTCCATCTTGTCACTGACAACACGGCCCACACGGGTTTTTCTCATTCCTCTTTCATCCACGCGGAACGAACCTCCTTCCGAATATTACGCAATTGCAGCACTCATCTCTTGATCCCGAGTTCCCTCTCGCGGATGACTGTTTTGACAACCGCGATGTCCTTCTTCACATATTTGAGCTTCATCGGGTTGTCAAGCTGGCTCGTCGCGTGCTGGAAACGCAGTTTGAACAATTCGGCCTTGAGGGCGGAAAGCTCCTCAACCAGCTCATCGCGGGTCTTCTCTCTCATGGCGCTCAATTCAGTTGACTTCATTCTCTCCACCTACCTCTTCGTTACGTGCCACAACCTTGCACTTCAGGGGCAGTTTGTGCATGGCGAGACGCAAGGCCTCTTTCGCCACTTCTTCCGTCACGCCGGCGATTTCAAACAGCACGCGCCCCGGTTTTACCACGGCCACCCAGTATTCGGGAGAACCTTTGCCGGAACCCATTCGTGTTTCGGCGGGCTTCTTGGTGACTGGCTTGTCCGGGAAGATTTTAATCCAAACCTGTCCGCCGCGCTTGATGGAACGGGTCATGGCGATACGGGCCGATTCAATCTGGTTGCTTGAAATCCAGGCGGGTTCAGTTGCCATCAGTCCGTATTCACCGTTCGAGACAGTGTTGCCCCGGGTGGCGATACCTGTCATGCGGCCCCTAAAGACCTTTCTGTATTTGACCCTCTTCGGCATCAACATATTATTTGTCTCCCCCTTCCCTCGATTCCCTTTTCTTCGCGGGCACAACCTCACCCTTGTAAACCCAGACTTTCACGCCGATCTTGCCGTATGTCGTGCTGGCTTCGGCAAAACCGTAATCAATGTCCGCACGAAGGGTCTGAAGTGGAATGGTTCCCTCATGGTAGTGTTCGACACGAGCGATTTCGGCACCGCCGAGACGACCGGAACATGTGGTCTTGA
>CAZFWQ010000105.1:0-10761 GCA_964522755.1 uncultured Oscillospiraceae bacterium
GATGGGGCCTGAGTAGATATTGAAGGAACCGTCCTTGATCTTTGCGCTCAACTCATCGATTTTGGCTTTCGCACCGGATGGAACCAGTGTTGTGAGCGGGGCGAGGGCAACGATGCCGTCTTTCATGCCGCCCCAGTAGTTCTCGGTCTTCCATGTGTTGGCCAGTATGGCTTTGACCTGGGTGGCGTAATAGGGACCCCAATTCCAGATGGGTGCCGTCAGGTAGGCTTTCGGAGCCGCCTTCGCGCTGTCCGTGTTGTATCCGATGGCGAAAGCGCCCTTTTCCTCTGCCGCGACTTGCGCGCTGGTGGTATCCTGGTGCTGGGCGATGACATCGCAGCCTTCATCCAGCAGGGAAACAGCCGCTTCTTTTTCCTTGGCAGGGTCGTACCAGGTGTGAGTCCAGCGGACCTTGACGACCACGGCAGGATTCACGGACTGGGCACCCAGCGTAAATGCGTTGATGCCGCGGACAACTTCGGGAATCGAGAACGCGCCGACGTATCCCAGTTTGTTGGACGCGGTCTTCATGCCGGCCACGATGCCCGAAAGATATCTGGCTTGCTCGATACGGCCGAAATAGTTGACGAAGTTCGTAGTGTTTGACTTGTAGCCGGAGCAATGGAAGAACTTTACATTCGGGTTTTCCTTGGCGACTTTGTCAACAGAATCCATTTAGCCGAAACTTGTGGCAAAAATAACCTTTGCACCTTGT
The DNA here is from genome assembly GCA_964522755.1 of uncultured Oscillospiraceae bacterium. Lineage (GTDB taxonomy): Bacteria > Bacillota > Clostridia > DSM-8532 > DSM-8532 > JAEWSN01. The sequence goes on from CAZFWQ010000105.1 coordinate 716, forward strand.
GCAACCATGTCATTCATTGCCTTTTCAATATCCTGGGCATTTTCCAGCACACTTTCCCGATAGATGGTCTTCACCTTGCTGCCGAGTTCCTTTTCCAGATACAGGCGGCCTTCATTGTGCGCGAAGGTGTATCCGCCGTCTCCGATGGGGCCGACATAGATGAAGCCGACGATGAGGGCATCCTTTGTTCCACCTGCCGGCGTGATGCCGCAGGCCGTTACGGAAAAAGCAAGTACGAGGGCCAGCAGCAGCATGGTCAGTCTCTTGAATGATGTCATGGTTCTCTCCCCCTGATTTTTTTATTTATGCAGGCGAAACCGGCCGTTTGCTCTGTGGAGTGTGGGACCCGGAATTCGCATAGCAACCTTTGAAACAGACATTCAATCTTCAAAAACAATTTCCGCATTGGAAATGGAATGGATTTTTGCAAGGGATTCGACATGCCGGCCGGCAGCACGCAGTTCACGGCCCCCGTCCTGAAACGACTTCTCGATGACGATCCCGATGCCGGCCAGGGACGCCCCGCTTTGGCGGACAATGTCCAGCAGACCCTTCACCGCATTTCCGGTGGCCAGGAAGTCATCGATGATCAGGACATGGTCGGATTCACCCAGATAGTCTGATGATACGGTTACATCATACATCGTTGCCTTGGTATAGGAATAAACGGGACTTGTATAGCACGAACCGCCCATATTGGCGGATTTATGTTTTTTGGCGAATACAACGGGCACTCCGAAGGCAAGCCCCGTCATGATTGCGGCCGCTATGCCGGACGATTCGATGGTCAGGATGCGGGTGACGGGCTCCGCGGCAAACCTGCGGCGAAACTCGCAGCCGATATCCCGCATCAGCAGCGGGTCCATCTGATGGTTTAGAAAAGAGTCCACCTTCACGATGCTTCCGGGGAGTATCCTGCCGTCCCGGCGGATGCGATCCTTCAATGCCTGCATGCTTTCCTTTCCCTTTTGCGAATCCTCCATGACATGATACATTCTAATGCATCACGTCCCTTTTGACAACCCGCACAAGCGTGCGCGGCACCAGATATTCAACAGATATCACCAGATATTCATGAGATATTATCGAGACATTCATTCAATGTTTCGATAACCACATTCGATGGCAGGTCTCGTATTTACAGGTCAAACGTCGTGGTATAATGAAGAAAGGCAATTCACCGCGACAGCCGCAGGCTTCTTTCGGAGGAACATCATGCGTTATCATGCTTTCGAAAATACGGGAAACGACATATGAAGAAAAGGCATCGGGCACACTGCCTATGAGAAATGAAAAAACGCCGGCAAGGCCCATCCGATGGAGCCTGCTCTGGCTGCTGCTCCTGGCTCCTGCCGCATATGGACTGCAGCGATTGTCAGGCAATTATCACTCGTTCGTCGAGAAATGGTATGCGAGAGGGGCCTATCCGGTTGTCATCGGAGCCTGGAGCCGTTTCACAGGCCTTCTCCCCTTTTCGCTGATGGAAATCCTCCTGGCGTTTCTGGCTGCAGGCATTCCCGTTTTTTTGTCCGTGCTTGTTTTCAAAACAGTGCGCGCCAGGAAGGGATCCCGCATTTCAACATTCTTCCGTCCCCTCCTGCTGATCGCCGTGATGGCTGCCGTCTGGTATGCCGCCACGGTGCCGCTTTGGAACCTGAACTACAGCCGGCCTTCCTTTGCCGCGCTTTCCGGGCTGGATGCCTCTCCCGCCGATGCGGCCACGCTGAAGTCGGTCTGCCTTGGATTGGCGGAAGATGTCAATGCGGCGCGGAAAGACGTTGCGGAAGACGCGTCGGGTGTCATGAAACTGTCGCAGGACATAAGCGGAACCATGAACAGGGCTTCGTCCGGTTACGATGTCCTGTCGGAACGCTTCACCTTTCTGAAAGGCCGGTATGGTCCGCCGAAACCTGTCCTGCTTTCCCGACTGATGTCCTGGACCCGCATCATAGGAATCTACTCCGTGACCACGGCTGAAGCCAATGTGGACGTCGATATCCCGGATGCGGAAATCCCTTTTACCGCGCTGCATGAGCTGGCCCACCAGCGTGGCGTGGCCAGGGAAGATGAAGCCAATGCGGCTGCCTGGTTCGCGAGCCGGGTTCATCCCGATCCGGATTTTGTGTATTCCGGTGCGCTCAACGCCTGGATATACGCCTCCAACGCATTGAGTACGGTTGACAGGACTGCCTGGGATGAAATGCAGTCAATTCTTTCGGACGGCGTGAAACGGGACCTCGCGGCGCAAGCCGCCTACTGGAAGCCATTCAATACCGTCGTCGACAAGGTTGCTGAAAAAGCGAACGACGTCTGGCTAAAGACGAACGGACAGACGGACGGCGTCAAAAGCTATGGCCGCATGGTGGATCTCATCATTGCGGAGTACAGGTTCGAGGAAGGCGAAGCGGGGCCGAGATAATGCAGGATTGCACATTGGTCATATTCGGGGGAACAGGCGACCTGACCAGGAGAAAACTGATCCCGGCTGTTTACAGGCTGGTCTGTGAACGCGGGCAATTGGCGGATTTCCATGTGCTTGCCGTGGGACGCCGTCCGAAGACCGACGAATCTTTCCGGGCGGAAATGCGGGAAGCCTGCCAGGCGGAATCCGGCATGTCGATTTCGGATGCCCAGTGGGCCTGCCTGTCCGGCAGGCTTGGATATGAAACCCTTGATTTCGTATCGGATCTGATCGGTTATGGCAGACTGGAGAAACGGCTGCAGCAGATGGAAGCCGAACGGACATCCTGTTTCCTTTCCGATGCACCGAATCCGGCCGGCGGATTTGATTCCGCGTGCGCAAACCGCCTTTACTATCTGGCTGTCTCACCGGAGCATTTTTCGGTCATCGTGCGGCACATGTCGGAATCGGGCATGATTTCGAGGTTCCCGCAAGGCGGATTTCGCCGGGTGCTCGTGGAAAAGCCGTTTGGCACCAGCCTTGCGGATGCGACGGCACTGAACCTGCAGCTGGAATCGATGCTGAAAGAGGAAGACATATTCCGCATCGACCATTATCTCGGAAAGGAAATGCTCCAGAACATCCTGGCCGTCCGTTTCGGGAACGCCGTATTCGAACCTCTGTGGAACCACCGCCATATTGACATGGTGCGCGTCATATCCCATGAAACCCTTGGCGTGGAAGGGCGCGGCGGCTATTTTGACAACGCCGGCATCCTCAAGGACATGGTTCAGAACCACCTTCTGCAGATGCTGGCCCTTGTGGCGATGGAACCGCCGGTCAGGCTGGATCCGGCATCCATCCGCGATGAAAAGGTAAAAGTCCTGAAGGCGCTGCGTCCCTTTACGCCGGAAACCGCCATGAAAGACATCACGCGCGGTCAATACGGCGCCGGAAAGAAAAAAACAAAATCCGGAGAGGTTCAGATTCTCCCGGCCTACCGGTCCGAGGACAGGGTGGATCCGGATTCCAACACGGAAACATATGTCCTGCTGAAAACCTGGGTAGACAATGTCCGATGGGGCGGAGTTCCCTTTTATCTGGAATCCGGAAAACGGATGAGCCGGAAGGAAACATCCATCATCATCGAGTTCAAACCGTTATCCGGCATGCAGCCGTATCCTGAATTCGGCCAATCCACCGCAAACCGCCTGGTGTTCAGCATTGCGCCACGGGAAGGTTTTCATTTCGCCGTCAATGGGAAGCGGCCGGATGCGGACTGGGCCATGGACGAAGTGATCATGGAGTATTGCCAGAGCTGCCGGGCGGACAACAACTCTCCGGAGGCATATGAACGGCTGCTGCTCGAGGCGTACCGGAACAACGCATCCCTGTTTGCGCGTTGGGATGAGCTGTATTATTCCTGGAGGTTCATCGACGCCATTCGCGCATGCTGGGAAACGGAATCGCCGGACTTTCCAAACTATGAGGCTGGAACGGACGGACCGGATTCGACAGTTGACCGACGCGATCCAACCTGATGCTGCCCATCCTGCTGCAGTACATCCTATTGCGATCCAACCACATTCCCATACTCGTTTTCCAGTTCTTCAATCAATTCGTGAACGGTTGTGATTTTATCGCATCGCCAGACATTCGACCCCGCAAAGGCGAAGCCGTGCTTCATGTTTCCCTTTTGCGCCTGGATCAGCGCCGATGCGATGCAATAGGGGCTTTTCGCCAGGTCGCATGTGGAAATGCAGTGGTAGGCACAGGCATACGGCTGCGTTCTTCCCTCTTCCACCTGCTGCAGAAATTCATTGCGTATCGCCCGCCCCGGCATGCCGACCGGACTTTTGATAATCACCACGTCCTCTTTCCGGGCATCGAGGTAAGACTGCTTGAAGGCATCGCTCGCATCGCATTCGCGGGTGACCACGAAGCGTGTACCGAGCTGGACGCCTGAAGCACCGGCTTTCATGATCCGGGCGATGTCGGCACCCGTATAGATGCCGCCGCCTGCAATTACCGGGATCTCACGATTTGCCTCCCCTGAGAAGGAACGGGTGACCGCCAGCACTTCCGGAATGAGGTTGTCAATCTGAAATCTTTCGTCTTCAAGCTGTTCCGGTGAAAAGCCCAGATGCCCGCCTGCCAAAGGTCCTTCCACGACAACGGCATCCGGGAAATAGCTGAACTTGTCGCGCCAGCGCTTGATGATGATTCCGGCTGCACGTGCGGATGAAACGATGGGAACCAGCTTGGTGTGCCTGTTTCCCTGAAGATATTCAGGCAGGTTCAAGGGAAGCCCGGCGCCTGCGAAGATGATGTCGATTCCTTCTTCGATGGATGTCCTCACCATGTCGCCGAAGTTTGTGAGTGCGACCATGATGTTGACGCCCAGCAGGCCCTTGTCTTTCAGGTTCGACCGCATCAGTTCGCGGGCGCGGCGTATTTCCTCCCTGAGCCTGCGCATGTTGGCTTCAAGCCCGTTTTTTGAAAAATCAGGCTCGAACATGCCGATGCATGCGGCCGATATCACCCCGACCCCGCCTTCGCAAGCCACGGCCGAGGCAAGCCCGCTCATTGAAATGCCTACGCCCATCCCGCCCTGCACGATGGGGAGCCTTGCAGTCAAATCACCAAAGTGAAGACCTTTTCCATCCCAGATTGACATGTTGCCTCCCCCATTCATTGGTATCGCTTTGAAAACAATTGAACGGCAAACATCCGGACCCGGGCCATGCCGCACAGCAATTGGGCTATGACAGAACCCACTGTGCGGCCAGGCTAAAATGGGATCCGCTGTGCGGCAAGGCTAAAATGGGATCCACTGTGCGGCCAGGCTAAAATGGGATCCACTGCGCGGTCGGGCGCTTTTGGAAAACCTTGTGGAACAAGGTCCGGGTTGTTCCGGCCCGCCACTGCACCATTCCGGCATCCGTGACCTCCGCTCCGGACAGGAATCCATAGACAAGTTGTGAAAGCCTTTGAATGGAAATCAACAAATCCGGCTCCATGCTTTCTGCGGCTTCTGCCGTCAAGTGTCCTTGCGAAGCCGTTACAAGCCAGTTTCCCCTGTTCCACGGCGCCATCTCGTCGGAAACCTGCATGGCGAAGGAGCCTGCCAGGCCGGCATCCACGCTCATCGCGGTCAATGCACGCGCCACGTCCACAACGCGCACCATCATGCCCGGCTGCGCCTTCACTTCGAAATATTGGTTCCCCATCAGATGCTGGGTGGTATCCGTCTCGGGCTCCGTCAGCAGAAGGAACTCCGCCTGTGAATTATGGCGGTGGAAGAAATGCAGCAGCTGGCGTTTCGCGGTGATATCCCTGTAAAAAAAATCCCGGCAATGGATGGTGCCTTCTCTTATCCTGTACAGGGCATATCCTGACAAAAGGCCGTCCTCCCCGGTCACGCCGTAACCCGCGAGGCCTTTTGGCGGAAAGCGGCCGGACATCAGCCGGTTATTCACCAGTTCCGCCCCATTGTACCTCGAGGCGTGCAGGTTGCGGACTGCCCTGGCCTGTTCCTTCAGATTGTCGGAGAGCGGCACATAGGTTCCCTTGTCAGGCCTGAACATGGCAAGCTCCCTCAGGGGAATCTTCAGCTCGTGCCAACGAAAACCCCATTCCCATCCGCACTTGCGGTAAAACTCGAAACTGAAGGGACCCAGTTCGGAAAAGACGCATCCCCTCTCCCGCATCACCTGCAGAGACAGGCGCATGAGTTCCATCACGCCACCGCCGTACCGGTATTCCGGCAGGGAACCAACTCCGCTTATCCCACCCATCGAACAGGTGCCCTGATCGAAATGAATCTCCAGCGGGACGATATTCACATGCTGGCCGATCTTTCCGTCCGCATCCTCCCTTACAAGTGTCCAGCGAAGAGCCTCCTCGGCCTCCCTTCGCGCTTCCTCGCTGTCCGGATCCGCCTCTGCGGGTTCCGGCATCCGGTTTTCAGGCGGAGATTGCGGATAATCCTGAAAACAGTACTCCATCATATCCTGGATGTCCTTTTTGTCTTCCGGCCTGGCGAAACGCAATGACATTGAGTTACCCCCATGAATGGAATGAAAGCATTGTACCATGAAACGGCGTCAGACGGGCATGTGTCTTGCCAGCAATTCACGTTTCCGGTCTATCATTTCATCTATCCGGCTGATGTAGTGGCCTAGTTCCCGGACATTGAATGTTCGTTCGATATGCCTGCCGTCATGCGGCACCTTCGTGATGCCACCCGAACCCACGGCGACAATCGTCTGCCGTTCCGACATGGTTTCGACATTGTACCTGCATTCGCAGCCGGCCCTCGCGTAGCCCGTATTTTCGAGGTTGGCAAGGATGTTTTTCTGACGATAAAGGTAATACGGGTGCAGCCGGTGTTCCGCCGCATAGGCAGCCGCGTCGGCAATCATTTCAGTCACCGCCTCGTCTGACGCAGCAGGCAAGGCAGTACCGTCGTGGACCTCTTCATGCAGCCGTGACGCACGCTTGAGCGCCATCGTGTGCACGGTCAGGCTGTCGGGTGCCAAAGGCGCCATGCGGGCCAGCGTGTTGCGGAAGTGCGCCGGCGTCTCGCCGGGAAGGCCGGCAATCAGGTCGGCGTTGATGTTGTCGAATCCAGCTTCCCTTGCCATTGCAAAAGCTTCTTCAACCTGTTCCGGCGTATGTCCCCTGCCTATTGCGCGCAGTGTCTCGGCCCGCATGGTCTGCGGATTGATGCTGATGCGGGTGGCCCCGGCCGTTTTGATCATGTGAAGCTTCTCCATGTCGAGCGTGTCCGGCCGTCCTGCCTCAACCGTGTATTCAAGCAAGGCATGCATCGGCAGTTCGTTTTCCAATAAGGACAGCAGCATCTGCAATTTGTCTGCAGGCAGCACTGTGGGGGTTCCCCCGCCGATGTACACGGATGACAGCATTCTGCCGGTCTCCGAAAGCCATTTTCCGACAAACCCGATCTCCTTCGCGAGGGCTTCCATATATGCGGGAATCATGTGGCCATACCGTTTTTCCGGATAGGAGGCGAATGAGCAATATGAACAGCGGGTCGAACAAAAAGGAATGCCCACATAAAGACTTGCGGAATTCTTCGGAGAAGTCAGGAAAGGGCGTTCCCTGTTTGCGACGGAAAGGACAAGGGCGGCTTTGTCAGCCTGCATGCCGGTTCTTTCCTGAAGGATGCCGGGGACTTCCCGCTGCGGAATCCCGGCATCAAGTGCGCAGGATGCCAGTTTGACTGGTCTGACCCCTGTCAGGGACCCCCAGGGCAGGACAACGCCATAAGCCTCTGAAAATGCGCGATACAAGGCAGTTCCCGCGCACAGGCTCCTGCTTTGGAGAAACAGGTCGGATGCCGAAGGAATACTGGTTTCTGCATAAGAAAGAAAACCGCTGCCGATTTCCCTTTCGCCGACCCGGATTGAAGCGGAGGCTGAGAAAACTCCTTCGGCTTGCGCAGCATGCAGACTGACAAGGATGCCGTCATCCGTCCCATCGGTTTCAGATTTCAGAATCGGATCCGAATCATGAAAAAGCCGCACCAGGTGCCCGGCTTCCAAAGCGCTGCCGCTTCCCGTGATGGCCAGGTACAGCGGCCTGCCTTTCAAATCAATGGGTTCTGACATAAGGATTGTTTTCCTTTTCTTCGCCGATGCTAGTATCGGGGCCATGCCCGCAATGCACGGCGGTATCCGGGTCGAGTACGTACAGTTTTTCGCGGAGGGTCCGGACGAGGGTGCGGCCATCTCCCGTGGGCAGGTCGCAGCGGCCGATTCCATGCCTGAACAAGGTGTCTCCTGAAAACAGATGGTTTCCCGACAGCACACAGATGCCGCCTGCCGTATGTCCGGGCGAATGCAGAATCCGGAAGGTAGGCCCACCCGTCACCAGGATATCGCCATCTTCAAGAAGACGGCCTGGCATCGGGAAAGTCTCGCCGCGAGGAAGGCCGAACATCCGGTATCCGTTCGTGCCGCTGTCAAGATACAGCGGCAATTCCAGGCGGTGAATGCAAAGCACGGCACCGGTTGCGGCGATTACGCCTTCGGCCTCGCTGACATGGTCCACATGCCCGTGCGTCAGGATGACATGCGTGATCTCGCATGACATTTTCCCGGCTGCCGCCAGGATATCCGCTGCAGGAGCCCCGCAATCGATGACCGTGCAAAAACCCATTTCACCAACCAGCCATGTATTTGATTCAAACATTCCATTGTCAAGCCTTATGATGTCCAATCCTGTATTCCCCCGCCTGTTGTGCGTATTCACAGCCATGATGCTGATTGTTGCCAAAAATCACCGGTTCCTTGAGATTTCATATACGTCGCGTATGGATGATATGCGGTTGATGATGCGATCGAGCTGTTCCGCATGAGTAATCTCGAGAGTCAGGTGCATGACGGCGACAAGGTCCTTGCCGGTTCGCGCGTTGATGGCCTTCAGCTGTATGCGCGACTCGCCGATGACATTCGTGATCTCGATGAGCAATCCGCTCCTGTCGTGGGCCTTGATGGTTACTTCCGTAAGATATGAGACGGTTTGGCTTGTGTTCTTATACCAGCTGACATCGATCAGGCGGGCATCGCCGTCAAGCAGGTTGTTTTTCACATTCGAGCAATCCGAACGATGGACTGAAACACCGCGACCCCGCGTGATGTATCCGACAATTCCGTCCCCGGGCACTGGGTTGCAGCATCTGGAAAGACGTACCAGGCAGTTGTCGATTCCCTTGACCACGACGCCGCTTTCCGGAACCACTTTCTTTTTTTTCCGGCTCTCTTTTTCGATGTGCTCCAGCAGCAGCTGCGTCTGCTGTTCAGGGGTCAGGCTGTGCTTGTATTCCTCTTTCAGCTTCGAGACGACCTTTGCGGCCGTGACCGCGCCGAGGGCCATGCTGGCATAGAGATCGTCCATAGTGTGGAGGCTGTATTTGCGCATGATGGGTTCGAGCCATTCGGCCTTCACCAGGTCATGGGCGGCATATCCGCTCTTTTTGATTTCCTTGTCAAAGAGATCATGACCGTGCAGGACGTTCTCGTCCCGTTTTTCCTTTTTATACCATTGATTGATCTTGTTTTTTGCCTGGGAAGTCTTGGCGATTTTCAACCAGTCGCGAGAGGGGCCGTTGGAGGCGGAAGAGGTGATGACCTCGACAATGTCGCCGTTCTTCAGCTCGAAATCCAGGTTGACGATGCGTCCGTTCACCTTGGCGCCAATCATCCGGTTGCCTATGGCGCTGTGGATTGAATAGGCGAAGTCGATGGGCGTGGAGCCTGCCTTCAGGTTTTTGACATCACCCTTCGGAGTGAATACGAAAACTTCGTCCGTGAAAAGATCTATCTTCAGGTTTTCCATGAAGGCTTCGGCATCATGGGTTTCCTTCTGCCAGTCCACCAGCTGGCGAAGCCAGTTCAGCTTGTCTGCCATGTCCTGGTCGCCCTTGCCGCCGTGTTTGTACTGCCAGTGGGCCGCTATCCCGACTTCAGCGATATGGTGCATCTCGCCTGTCCGGATCTGGACTTCGAAGGGTATCCCTTCAGGTCCGATGAGGGTGGAGTGAAGGGACTGGTACATGTTCGGCTTCGGCATGGAAATATAGTCCTTGAACCGGCCCGGCATGGGCTTGTAGAGCTCATGG
>CAZFWQ010000106.1:0-4883 GCA_964522755.1 uncultured Oscillospiraceae bacterium
ATCTGAAAACGTGGGATATCCATCCCATGGCCATCGCCATCGACAGCCAGTGGGAGGGCTCCATCTGCACTGGTTCCGTATTTACCGAAAAAGGGATTCACTACGCTTTTTATTCCGTCCGCATGAGCGACGGATCCGCCGCAAGGCTTTCGGCAGCGACAAGCGCCGATGGAATCAGGTTCAGGAAAACACACCGCTATTTCACGCTGAAAGCACCCTATGAACCCGTATCCGCAAGGGATCCCTTCGTCTTCGGGGATGATTCCGGCCTGTTTCACATGCTTGTCACGACAAGTGTCGCGAATGAAAGCGGAGAATTTGAAGGATGCCTTGCACACCTTGTTTCAACCGATATGGAGCAATGGGATCAAATGGAACCGTACCTGGTTGACGGCGGCCAGGGGCAACCCGAGTGCTGTGACATGTTCGGGATGAACGGATGGCATTATCTGATTTATGGCCTCGGCGGCACCGGAAGGTATCGGATGTCCCGCGATCCCTTTGGACCATGGGTAAAACCGGAAAATGACATCATCGAAAACGTGCGGTACAGGGTTCCAAAGACCGCCACCTTTACGGGAGGCCGCAGATTGGCAGTCGGGTTTGTCACCGCGACGCCGGAAGCATACGCCGGGAAAGCCGTCTTCCGTGAGCTGCTGCAAAGTGAAGACGGAACCCTGTCAACCCGGCTTGTAAATGAAATGGTTCCATGACGTCAACCCATCGAATCAGCAAGGAGAATGAACCTGCCCCATCGTATCGGTACGGACAATGAACCATCGAATCAGCAAGGAGAATGAATGATGAATATTCTCGTGACCATTCCAAACGGCCATGTCAAGATGAAGGAAAGCAATACAAATATATAAGGAGGCAGGCATGGATCACAAAATCGGAATTATCGGTTATGGCGGAATGGCAGGGTGGCATCATGAAAATGTGGAGAGGATCGATGGATTGCGGGTCACGGCAGCTTATGACATTGATGCGGAAAGACTTGAAATTGCCGAAAAAAAGGGGCTGAAGGCTTTTGCCACGCTGGAAGAATTTTTCGAAAAGGGAGACTTCGACATTGTCCTCGTGGCGACTCCAAACAACTTCCATAAGGACATGGTTGTTGCAGCTTTGAATCACAAGAAACATGTCGTCTGCGAGAAGCCAGTCGCGATGACATCAGTGGAACTGCAGGAAATGATAGACACTTCAGTGAAAAACGGAATGCTATTCACGGTTCACCAGAATCGCAGGTGGGACAGGGATTTCCGCATGATTCGAAAAGTGATTGACGACGGCATGATAGGCAAACCCTACACGATTGAATCAAGGGTTCACGGTTCGGGCGGGGTGGTGCATGGGTGGCGCGCCTACAAGGTTTCGGGCGGTGGGATGCTTTTGGACTGGGGCGTTCACATGATTGATCAAATCATGTTCATGATACCGGAAAAAGTCGTCAACGTTTTTGCTCGTTTTTGTCATGTCAAGACGACTGAGGTGGACGATTATTTCAAGGTGGTCCTTACCTTCCAAAGTGGCTTGATTGCCCAGATCGAAGTGGGTACCTACTGCCTGAAACCCTTGCCGCGGTGGTATGTGAATGGAGATCTGGGTTCTGCTTTCATCAATGGATGGGAATGCGACGGGGCCGTGCTCCATGCGAAGCAAACAGGCATGGAGTGGGTGCCGGAAGTGGTCCAGACTGTGGCGGGACCCACGCGCACAATGGCACCGAGGCCCAGGGAAACAATTGAGCAGCTTGCACTGCCGGAGGTTGTCACCGATTGGGTTGAATTTTATAAGAATGTCGTCGGCGTGCTGGATCTTCAGACGGAACTTATTGTCAAGCCTTCTGAAGTGATGCGCGTAATGCGTGTGATGGAGGCCTGTTTCAAATCCGGAGAAACGGGTGAGGTGGTTTTCGTCAGCATCTAGGGAATCCGAGGACGATTGCCCGGCCGCAAGCGGCTGGCCTGTGATGATGAAGCCTTCATGGGCCAGCCTTTGCAATGCAAGGTTATGTCGTTTCATGCATATGCAATTGTCGCGGGCAGCAGTTTTCGTTGCACCACAATGACTTTCAGACGTTCTCCATGCTGCAGGATTTTGTCCCTGGCTCCTTCTTCATTCAGTGAAAAGCCCGGTGCGGGGACATCCAGCACGCGGGAGAGGTTGATGACGCCGAAGAAATTCATCCGCAGGTTGTCTGCCTTCATCGCGGAAAGAAACAACGGAATGGCTTGGTGGCTGGCCTGCGCCACCTGGTATTGACTAAGTGACGATTCTTCCTTGTCAGTCAGGGCGCCATCGGCCGCATCGGCAAGAAGGTCGACTTCCTCCATGGAATTCACGGCGCTTATGACCGTGGTGATTCGTGGGCTTGAGAGGATGAATCGAAAAGCCGATGTCGCTATTCCGGGCTCCGGCTCGAACCCGAACAATTCGGAGAATGGTCCCAGTTGGTTCAACGCGCAGAAAGGCACCCCGTATTCAGCCCAAACCAGGGGTTTCATCGCGATGAAGGCCGCATCGCCCACATAGGCGGGAGCCGATGGAATGGAAATACATCCGTCCATATCTGAATTGCCATGATTTCTAAGCCTTAAGCCGACCCCGTCAAAGGCTGCTTCGAATCTGCGGTTCATGTAGTTGTATGGAACCATGACGGATTGGAACTGTGGAAACCTGTCGGAGATTTCTCTTGCAAGAAATACATCATGGCTCGAAAACCCGAAAGCCTTGAAATCTCCCGCCGCCCTGCGCTTTTCCAGCAGCCGGACAAGGCGCTCGCACTCACCTTCGTTGTACCCTTCCTCAATCGCATTGATCATGAACATGTCAAAATATCCGCCCGGAAAGGATGCCAGGCGATAATCCAGCCATTTGTCAAAATAGTCTTCCACCGTCAGGCCTGTTGCCTTCGATCCTGTAAAACTGCCCAGGACCATCCCGTTTACTACGGCATGATCCCTCAGGCCCGTCTGTTTCAAGACATTACCCAGCAGTTCGGCTTCATTTTTCCAGGTGGTGTCGAAATAATTGATGCCCCTGCCGACCGCTTTTTCAACAATCCGGCAGCGAAGCGAAACCTCCTTGTCGATATAGGCGGTCCGTTCCTCGTAATGCCCTTCTTCCATGGCCCTGTAATGACCGCCGATTCCAACCGGACTCACTTCGATTCCAGTCAGGCCCAACACTCTCTTAATCAATTTGATTCTCCTTATCGCTCATGCGTCATTACGAATGAGAGGCGGCCCATTGATCGGGACGCCTCTCATTCTCTGCCGGCTATCGCTGCCATATGGCAATGCGCATCCGGAAAAGCTGTGCGGAGTGAATATCATTCCATGATTCCTATCCGATTTTGACTATTCTTTGCTCGTGGTGCGACAGATAGGCATTTTCCAGCAATTCTGTCAGTGCCTCGCCTCTTTCGGTACCAAATGGAATCGGAGTTCCGTGCAGGATCCCGTCCATCCACATCCGTATGGCCATCGGTTTGGCATCGGGGAGTTTTTCAACGATCACCCAACCGTCAACGCCATATCTGTTGCTTCGGATTTTCACTTCGCTGCCTATGCTGACAAGCGCGCCTTCCGTTCCCAGCAATTCAAAGCATCCGGCGGACCAGGGTGAGATGAAGGATGTTTCCAATACCGCGATGGCCTTGTTTTCGAACTCCACCACAGATACAGCGTTATCTTCCGCTGGCGGAGGACAATAGGAATTGTTGAACATGGATGCGATGCGGACCGGTTTGCCCAGAAGATAGGCGGCGGTATACATCGGGTGGCAGCCGAGGTCCATCATCGCACCGCCGCCTGCCTTTTCCACGTCGTACCAGTAGTCCGGAAGCCATCCCATCAGGGAACCGGCGTGGGCCGTGCGCATGCGCATGTAGTTCACGGTTCCGAGCAATCCTTCGTCCATCACCTGCTTCGCGTACTGGGCGAGGCCTGAGGTGAGGTTGGGATGGGAGATGCAGAACTTGACGCCGCTCTGCGCCACGGCGGCAGAAATCGCCTTGCATTCTTCAAGCGTGGGCGCCATTGCCTTCTCGGTGAAAATATGTTTCCTGGCTTTTGCGGCGGCGATCATGACCCGGGCGTGGTCTCCGGTCGGTGTGTCGATGACTACGGCATCCACGTCCGTGCGCGCCAGGAGCGTATCGAGGCAAGGTTCGAAATCGACGCCCAGATCCTTGGCCCATGCTGCTCCGCGATCAGCGTCATCATCCCAGACACAGGTGATTCTGGCGTCTCCCGACTGATTGACCTGTTTGGCATAATCAGCAGCGTGAACATGCCATTTTGAAAGCATTGCTATGTTGATCATATTCTTTTTCCCCCTGGCATCCTTTGCCTGTTTGCCCGTGAACCGAATGAGACCGGATTGCTTCGGACTTATCCTGACTGAGAACCGCATGAAAACGGATTATCACAGGCCTTTTCTGCCTCAGAACCGCATCTAATCGGATTACTTCAGACTCGGCATGATGATTTCCACTTCGCGGCCAAGCCGTGCCGACCGGTATATGCCGTCGCAGATGGCCTGGTTGTAAATGATTTCCTCACCGGGAATGGGGGCGGGGCGGCCTTCGATGATGGCGTCGCAGTAATCCCTGACCTTCATGTCGAAGTTGTCGGCAAACTTCGGCGCCTCATACGCGTTGAACGAATGGGACGGCAAAACCTGGCTGTCCACATGCATGCCGTTAACGTCCGTATAGTACATGACGCGGGATTCCCTGTTGTGGGCGTCGTAGCCCTGGGTGACTTTCAAGCCGCCTTCCGTTCCCAACCAGAGATTGTCTCCCAATGAATCGGCATGCATGGCCCATGATTGCTTGAACAAGTAGGTTACGTCTCCTTCAAGACGTACCAGCGCCC
>CAZFWQ010000106.1:4893-10698 GCA_964522755.1 uncultured Oscillospiraceae bacterium
CCTTCTGCAAGCTCTCTGGCAAGCAGGTGGTGATCAAGACGTACCAGCGCCACAGAGAAATCATCCACTTCGAAACTCTCGTAATCCGGCCAATATTTTGGATTCTTTCCGAAATAATTGGTGGCGATCGCTGAAACGGACAGCGGTTTCGGATATTTCACGGCATGAAGCATTTCGTCGATGGAATAGCATCCGATATCACCCAGGCAGCCGAACCCGGCTTTCGTCGAATCTACGAACGTGCCCCCGGGAATGCCGCGACGACGTCCGCCGCCGCTCTGGATGTAATAGACTTTTCCCAGCGCACCGGATGCGATGATGTCATCGACCTTGCGGCGCATGTAGTCGTACCGGGGCTGGAACCCAATGGTGAGTATCTTGTCCGCCTTGCGGGAAGCCTTCACCATGTCGGCGGCTTCCTGCAGCGTGAAGGACATCGGCTTCTCGCACTGCACGTGCAGCCCCGCTTCCAAAGCTGCAATGACGCATTCCGCATGGGTTTTGTTGTAAGTGCAGACGCTCACGCCATCCATTTCAACATTTTTGATAAGATCCATTGCACTGTCGAACCCCTGTGCATCCGGAAGGTTCCACTTCTCCAGGAATGCCTTGGCCTTGCCGGGCACGATGTCGGCCCCGCCGACGATTTCCACGTCGTCGAACTGTTTGTAGGCGTGCATGTGGGCTCCGGCGATGCCACCTGTCCCTATGATGCCGATGCGCAATTTCTTTTTCATAAAATCCTCCTCGTTTTCCTCATTGTTTCATTACGGAATGTACCGAGCTGTCTCCATATGGGATTTCATTGGGACAGGATGTGTTGCGATCGCTCAAACTTAACATATGAAAGGATTTCAGCCATATCATACCATAAAGCATCACACGAATACAGTAGTGTCACGAAGGTTGTGCTGTCACGAAGGTTGTGCTGCCACGAAGGTTGTGCTGCCACGAAGGTTGTGCTGTCACGAAGGTTGTGCTGCCACGAAGGTTGTGCTGTCACGAAGATATTGCTCACGCAAAGCCCACGCATGGATGATGATGTTCTTTATTCCTCCATCCGCGACATCGGGTTCTGCCTGTGGCATTCTTCGATTACCGCAATCTGCTGCCGGACCTGCTGATGCGTGACGACGAGCGGGGTGGATTCCGTCAATGTCCGGTACAGCATGTCATAATATTCACGGGTGATGGCGTCGAAGAGGTTGCTCTGGTTTTCCGGCACATCCCATTGGTCTTCATGCCAGGCAAGCGTTTCCCCGCAATAGGCGGGCGTCCCGTCGGCCTGCATGAGCGGAGTGCGGATGAGCGTCTGCGGGGGTGCTTCGGCGGGAATGAAATACTTCCAGTCAAGGTGCGTCATGCTCCCTTTCAAACCGCCCAGCGTTCCCTGTATATGATATGTAAAGCACGGGTAGGCGTTGCAGGATGAAATCTCAAGATCGATGAGGGGTCTGCCGGGTGCCGTCAGGATCAGCTTCACATAATCCTCGGCGTCTCCGAAAGTGTTTGCCCTGTCCATCTTGCACAAAACAGACGGCATCCCGGGAAAATCAAGAAACCGCAGCGCCTGGTCAAGCGGATGCGGCCCGGTATTCAGCAGATTTCCGCCGTTGTTTGCCTGGATGCACTGCCAGTCCCATCGACGGGCAAATCCGCTGAAAGCGATGGATACCTGGACAATGCGCCCAAGGATTCCGGAATCAGCCACTTCCTTCGCCTTTACGAAATAGGGGGCATACCTGGATTGCTGGAAAATGGCGAGCAGTTTTCCGCTCCGCTCACTGGCCCGGATCATGCTGTCCACTTCCGCCGTTTTCCGGGCAAGGGGCTTTTCGCACAGGACATTGAATCCGTGGTCCAGCAAGTCGGTCGTGATGGGGACATGCAGGTGGCTCGGTGTCGAATTGACTACAAGGTCCAGGTCGGTCCTGCCGAACAGTTCGGCATAATGCCCGTATGTCTTGCACCCGTACTCGGCTTCCGCGCGCGCCCTCCTGTCTGGAAGCGGATCGACCACAGCCACGATGCGAAACTGTTCCGGTCTTTTGACAAGATGGATTCCGTGGATGTCCCGTCCGCTTCTTCCCTGGCCCAGAATTGCCAAGCGCAATGGTTCCATATGCGTTCCTCCTGATTTCATGCCGAAGAATATGACCGGCGCATATGACCGGTGTATTTTTGCCGATGCATATGACCGATGCATATAACTGTATCACAAAGGTTGATATTGTTGATACAATGGGACTGGATTGGAAACCGGATTTTTCCACGACAGCCTGACAAAATGGGAAACTGGATTTTTACACGACTGCCCGTCTGGATTGGAAACCGGATTTTTCCACGACAGCCTGACGATATGGAATCAAAAACGTTTCAGCCATCACCATCAGCATGACAGGGAGGATTATTCATGCAATCAAGAAAGAGGGTACTCGATTCTTTGAACCATAGGCAGCCGGACCGGATTCCCATCGATTTCGGAGGAACGGCGGTTTCCGGGATGCACGTCACCTGCGTGGCGGCCCTGCGGGATTTCTACGGGCTTGAGAAGCGGCCTGTCAAAGTCCATGAGCCTTATCAGATGCTGGGCCTTCTGGACGAAGACCTGAAAACGGCGATTGGCGTGGATGTGGAGGCGGTGAACGGCAGGAACACGCTGTTCGGCTTCCCCTGCGAGGACTGGAAGGAATGGAGGATGGACAACGGCCTGGAAGTGCTGGTGCCAGGGCGGTTCAACCTTACGGAAGATATCGGCGGAAATCATTTCATTTATCCGGAAGGAGATTTGAGCGTTCCACCGAGCGGCCGGATGCCCAAGGGCGGTTTTTATTTCGACACCATCATCCGGCAGGACGAGATCGATGACGATAACCTGAACCCGGAAGACAATCTTGAAGAGTTCAAGCCTGCCAGCGAAGAGGACATCGCTTACTTCAGAACGGGTCTTGAGAAGGCAGCCGCAACGGGAAGGGCCGTCATTACAAGTTTTGGAGGAACTGGTCTCGGTGACATCGCCCTTGTTCCCGGCCCTTTCATGAAACATCCGAAGGGAATCCGCGATGTTGAAGAATGGTACGTGTCCACCGCCATCCGGAGAGACTATCTGCATGCGGTATTCTCAAGGCAGACCGAGATTGCGGTTGAAAATCTGAAGAGATTTCACGCGGCGGTGGGCGGCCTTGTCGACGTCGCCTTCATCTGCGGGACCGATTTCGGCACGCAAAGCGGCACCTTCTGCTCGCCGGAAACTTTTGCGGAATTGTATATGCCATATTATAAAATGATCAATGGATGGATTCATGCGAACACAGCCTGGAAAACCTTCAAGCACAGCTGCGGAGCCGTTGAGTCGCTGATGGGGGGATTCATCGACGCGGGGTTCGACATCATCAATCCCGTCCAGTGCTCAGCTGCCGGCATGGGTCCTGAAGTTCTGAAGGAGAAGTACGGGGCTCGGCTGACATTCTGGGGCGGCGGCGTGGATACGCAGCAGGTCCTGCCCTTCGGGACCCCGGCGGAAGTGCGTAAACAGGTGCTGGAGCGCTGTAAGGTGTTCTCGAAAGACGGCGGGTTCATCTTCAACGCGATCCACAATGTCCAGGCCAGGACTCCCGTGGAGAACATTGCAGCCATGATCGCAGCCGTGCATGAGTTCAACGGCGAGTGATCCAAGGGGGAACCATACGGCAATGGTTGCGGTAGTGAACTAGTTCAACGGCGAGTGACCCATGGCAAGGTCAATCAGGTTTGACTTGAAAATACAGCTGATTTTGAAAATGAACGGATCTTGAAAAAGCACGGATCTTGAAAAAGCACGGATCCTGAAAAAGAAAGAGGTCCTGAAAAAGAAAGAGGTCCTGAAAAAGAATGAGGTCCTGAAAAAGAACGAGATATTTCAAACAATTGAACTAACGCTCAAAGTGATGTATAATGCTGATGTATACATCACTTTGTTTGTTGGAGGCTCAATATGGTCAGGACGCAAATATACCTGCTGGAATCTCAGAAAGCAGTGCTGGAAAAGCTGGCGCTTCAAAAAAACGAATCACTCGCGGAAGTCATCAGGGAAGCAGTCGATTTGTATATCGTGGGAAACCATGTTACGGCCATTGACCTCCTTCTTGAAACGCGCGGGTTGTGGAAAAACAGGGATGATATCAATTCGGAAGATTTCATCAGCCGTCTGAGAGAGGACGTCAATGTGCGGCTGGAGGAAAAGGCGGAATGAGTATCATCTTGTTTGACACCAACATATTGATAGATCACCTCAAGGGGAAAAGGGAAGCCACCGATCTTCTGATAAAACGTTCGGAAAATAACGATCTGCTGTCTTGTTCCGTCATCAGTGTCATTGAATTGAAAACCGGCATGAGGCCGGATGAGGAAGTGCAGCTTGTCCGGTTCATGAGGGCGTTTGAGAAAAAAGAAGTCACAGCGGAAGTTGCCGACATCGCCGGCAATTACATGAACCAATACAGGAAAAGCCATGGAATCAACATGGCAGATGCCATCATTGCAGCAACAGCCAGAAAAACAGGAGCAAAATTGTACACTTTGAATCAGAAGCATTACCCAATGACTGATATTGATGTCATCAAACCATACTGATTCACTGCACTGTGAAATTCTGAAAATAGGCGGATTTGGAAATCGGGCTGAATTCTGAAGTCGGACCGAATTCGGAAATGATGCTGAATTCGGAAATCATGCGACAGGAGAAGCCGCGCACAAGGAGAAACAGTGGGCAAGCCGGTCTATATCACTGAAAAGCCATCCGTGGCAGCCAGCTTCGCCGGGGCGCTCGGATTGGAGATAACCCGTGCGGACAAGGGGCGTGGGTATGCGGAGAATCAAGATGCCATCGTGACGTGGTGCTTCGGACACCTTGTCACCCTGGCCTTTCCCGAAGCGTACGATCCTGCGCTGAAGGCCTGGAACGTGGCGCAGCTTCCAATCATACCAAAGGAATACAAGTATGTCGTCATAGATGAAAAGGGCGCCCGTCAGCAGTTCGAAGTTGTCAGCCGCCTGCTGTGCCGAAAGGATGTCGACGTCATTTACTCCTGCACGGACAGCGGCCGGGAAGGCGAATACATTTTCCGGCTTGTCTACCGCCAGAGCGGGTCAGACAAACCTGCAAGGCGGGTCTGGATTTCCGCGCAGACGGAAGAGGCCATCAAGCGGGGCATCGCGGAGGCAAAAGACATTTCCGCGTATGATTCCCTTGCGAAGGCAGCCTATTGCCGCGCACAGGAAGACTGGCTGTTCGGGATGAACTTCAGCCGGCTTTATACCTGCCGGTATGGCCAGGAACTTTCCAGACAGCTGGGAGAAGCCAAATCGTCGGTCATCGCAATAGGACGGGTCATGACCTGCGTGCTGGGCCTTGTCGCGCAGCGGGAACTGGAAATCCGCCATTTTGTCCCGAAAAAGCAGTATGGGGTTCTTGCCTCGTTTTTGTCTGTGGAAAACGGGATTGCCTGGCAGGGAAGATGGCTGTCGGCAGCATTGGATGGAAGCCGGAAAGGGTTAACCGCTGAAACGGCACGCGCGGGTGAAACGGAATCCCAAGAGGTTGCCCGCGCCGAAGGAACGGAATTCCAAGGGTCGGCCTGCACGAAGGAAGAAGCAGAGGCCCTTGTTGAAAAACTGCGCGGACTGCCGGGGCAAGTGAAAAAGGTCGAGAGCAAAGTGAAAAAGGAGCCTCCGCCCCTATTGTTCAACCTCGCGGAACTGCAGGCGGAAGTCAACCGGCGTTATAAAATCCCCGTCGACAGGGTGCTTGAAATCACCCAAAGCCTG
>CAZFWQ010000107.1:0-10604 GCA_964522755.1 uncultured Oscillospiraceae bacterium
TATCCAGTCAGCCTGTAAATAGGAGTCATCACCGAAAATCCGATACGCCGAACTGAAAGTCCAGAGAAGCCTCGCATTGAGAATCAGGACCCGCGGCGCATCGGCATCCGGGGTTCCGTCAGGATGGAAAGCGCCGAAAAATCCACCCGTACTTTCATCTTTGACACGTATCGACCAAAAGGGAAGAATGTTGTTTTCCAATTCGTCCAGGGCAAATGCGTACAATCCCCGCAACATCTGATGTTCGTCCATTTCATACCTCCTCGGGGTGCGTCAGCCGTACTATGAAAGGCTCTTTGGCCGTTTTCATCTTATCTGCTGCAGGGAGGCATTGCAAGGGTGTTAAAGTTCTGCCGCACATCATCCGGGAAGAAGTGAAAGTGCGCAGCCATCCATCATACCGTTTGCATTTCAAAAGCGCCGGAATACGGTTATCCCGGGAGCAGTGAAAAAGCGCCGGCCAAGGCGGTTTTGGGATATAATATGCCCGTGCGGTATCGCCGGACATGCTGACAACAGCCGGGTGCACATTGAATCCTGTCATCGGTCGCTGCATGCCGGGGAGGTTTACTGAATGGACAAACTTGTGGAATGCGTTCCGAATTTTAGCGAAGGCCGGGATTTGGATAGAATACGGAGAATCAGCGCCCCTTTCCTCGCAACGGAGGGGGTGAAACTTCTGGGAACGTCACCTGACCGGGATCACAACCGCGTGGTCGTGACCGTTCTAGGCGATCCCGATGCGGTGCGGCGCTCTGTGGTGGAAGCGATCGGCATCGCAATCCGTGAAATCGACATGAACGAACAGCATGGCGAACACCCGCGGCTTGGCTCCGCGGATGTCGTTCCTTTCATACCCATTCACGGCATGTCGATGGACGAAGCGGTGCAGCTTTCGAGGCAGGTTGCGGCTGATGTGGCGGAACGTTACGGATTGCCGTCATACCTGTACGAAAAATCAGCGTCATGTCCGGAGCGGGAAAACCTGGCCGTCATCCGCAAAGGCGAATACGAAGGCTTGAAGGACAAGATGGCCCAATCGGCATGGAAGCCGGACTACGGGCCGGATGTACCGCATCCCACCGCGGGAGCGGTCGTCATCGGGGCACGAACGCCGCTTATAGCCTTCAACATCAACCTCAATACGAATGACCTGGCCATTGCAAACCGTATTGCAGGATGCATCCGCCATGTTTCAGGCGGCTTCCGGTATTGCAAGGCCATGGGCGTGAATCTGAAGGAAAAAGGAATCGTCCAGGTTTCCATCAATATGACCGATTACACGAAAACCCCTTTGCATCGTGTTTTTGAAACGGTTCGACT
This sequence comes from uncultured Oscillospiraceae bacterium, assembly GCA_964522755.1. Classification (GTDB taxonomy): domain Bacteria; phylum Bacillota; class Clostridia; order DSM-8532; family DSM-8532; genus JAEWSN01. The sequence continues at coordinate 1,324 of CAZFWQ010000107.1, forward strand.
TGAGGCGGAGCGCTGCGGCGTTTCCATTGCAGGAAGTGAAATCATAGGCCTGGCCCCGATGGAGGCATTGGTGGATGCGGCGTCCTATTTTCTGCGCCTGACCGGGTTCACCTCGGAGCAGGTCATTGAAAGCCATTTATGATTCCATTCCTATTACAGCCGGTTGTCATCGAAGCGCCATCATGCCTGCCGGATATTTTTCTTCTTCCCCACAACCAGCGCAAGCACAAAGAATGCGACGGCAAATCCAAACTCGATGAGGATATATGACAGGAATACGCTGGCATGGGGGAAATCGAATTGCGACAACTCGGCGATTCGGTTGTTAGCCTTGACATACCAGTATGTCGGAGTGAAACTGGCAATTTGAAGGACGGAGCCGGCAATGAACTCCTGGGGGACAAAAACACCGCTGAGAAAGCAGGAACCCAGCGCAACGACATTGCTTACCGCCGAAACGGCACTCTGGCTCTTTACCGAAATCCCGATCAGATAGCTGATGCTTGCGGCACAGAAGGCAAAGACGATGGAATTCAGAAAGAAATAGCCCATATTCGGCGAAAACAGGCTCTGAAAATCAAATATGAAATATGAACCGGACATGATCGCCCATACGGCAAACGTGAACAGCAGGTTTGCCAGAATGAACTGCAGGTTGATGCGGCCGCTGCTTATCGGCGAACATGCATTTCTCTTTTTCAGATCCGTGTTGTTGAAGACCACCATGAGCGCGCTGATTCCCAGGATAAGCACCGACAGGAAGACATATGCGAGATAATTGAAGTAATAAGCCGAATAAGAGAGAGTGGCGGCTTTCGCTTCATTATTTCGCAATATGACTGGCGCTGTCCGGGAAAGATCGTTTTTCACATTGGATGCGAGCTTTTCCTGAGTGATGCTTCTGTTGCTGTCGACATATGTTCTGGCCGTGTTGAAATACTGGTTGATGCACATGTCGATGTATATGTTGCTGATGGAATCCGGGACCACGGTCTTTTCAACCGCGACATCGGCACCGCTCATGAATTGTTCCGTGAATCCACGGGGTATTCGGATGATATAGGTGACGGACCGGAAAAACAAGGCATCCTGCAATGCTTCAGGTTTGTCGGGGATATCCACGAAGATTGCCTTTTTTGCAAGTTCTTCCATGAGCCCGTCGATGAGCGGACTGCTCTCATCCCGGATCATTGCGATATTGCTTTTGACCGGGACAAATGAAGTCTGAACTTGTTGGTTTTTTTTATATTGCGATGCGACGATCATCAGGACAGTCAGGAAAACAAACACATAGATGAGGAGCATGGGCATTTTCTTCTTGATAATCTTCATGCATAAATCAAAGACTTGCATATTTCCGCCTCCTTACCGAGAAATAAGTCGCTGCGCAGAAACCGGCCGTGAAGACGGATAACGCGGCAAGGTTCATTGAAAACCTCGTGAGCGTATCGTAATAATAAAGGCTGTATAAGGCATCCGTAAGCAGATTGATGGGGTTGACCCATGACAGGATCGGGACATGTTTTGCAATCACGTATTTGATTTCGCCGAACATCAAGCCGGCCAGTGCGGATCCCAGCATCGTCGTGCTGATGAGAAGCGCAATTTTCACGGATTCGCTTTTTTTGACCAGAGCGCTGATGAAAGCACCGAAGGAAACGCCCGCAACACTTCCGACAAGAAGGGTCAGCAGAACAAGTCCGGTCTTTGTGCCGAAATCCACGCCCAATACGAAAATCAAGAAAAGGAACAATATGAGCATCTCCGCAAAATGAATCAGGAAGGACGCGCTTGCGCTGTAAAGGAATGCTTTCAGCTTATGGACAGGCGCTGCATTGATTCTGGCCGCCCTGGGCGAGATGTCGGCCTGTATGTCGGTGACCTCGTTGCTTCCGTAGAATCCCCCGTAAAAACAGGCCATTGCAAGCAAAGAGTAAAAATAGATGAGGCTGGTGTCAGGCGCGGCATTTCCCGATGATGCGGCTTTGACATATTCTTTCCGGTTGTTCATCCCGTTGACAACCTGCTGCTGTTTTGATGGGTCTTCGGAGAGGATGGTGGTCGCAGTCGAAGTCATTTGGTCATATGTGCCGATGAAATTCCGGATGATGTTCTGACTCAGGCCCGATTGGTTGACAACGAGGCTGATGGGTGGTTCAACGACGATGTAGCCCTTGATGCCATTCTCCTTAAGCAGCTTTTCCGCTTCCTCTCTTGATGTCACGGTCAGGTTGAACAGCCTGCCTTCACCCATCGATACTTTTTCTAAAACTGTGCCGAAAGCTGCATCCTGCCGATAAGCAGCATCATCGACAACCGCGATGTCAATGGGTTTGAATACTTCGGCGCTGCCCAGGTTGCTGAATGCCATCTTGAAGAAGAGAGACAAGACAAGGGGAAACATCAGCGCCCAGAAGAGCATTTCCTTGTTTCGAAGCAGGCATTTTAGCCTGTATATGAAAATATGTGAAAACATCTTCTTACCTCACTGTTCATCAGTCTCGCAGCTCTTTCCCTGTAATCTCAAGGAAGACGTCATTCAAAGTGGGCAGGACGGAATAGATTTTACCAAACTGGATGGATTCTTTTTTCATGAAATCCAGAACATTTTCAAGATTGTTTTTGCCTTTGTTGGACTTGGTGACCAGCATGTGATCCTTGTACGATACCGAGGAAATATTGGGCATGGCCTCCAGCTGCGATATCTGTTCCCGGGTGATGCCGAAAGACTCCACGGTAATCGTTTCCCCAAGTGAAATCCTGGCTTTGAGTTCTTCCTTCGTTCCCGTGGCGATGATGGTTCCCTTGTCCAATATCATGATTCGGCTGCAAATCTGTTCGACCTCTTCCATGTAGTGGGAAGTATAGACGATGGTTGCGCCTTGCCTGTTCAGTTCCATGATCCCCTCGAGGATTTTGTTTCTGCTCTGCGGATCAACCGCGACGGTCGGTTCGTCAAGAATGATGAGCTTCGGCTTGTGGGCGATGCCGCAGGCGATGTTCAGCCTTCTCAGCAGGCCCCCGCTGAGCTTTTTCGGATAGAACTTCTGAAAGTCCCCCAGTTCGACAAACTCAATGGCTTCCCTGACCAGTTGTTTTCTTTTTGCCTTGTCTGTCACGTAGAGTCCGCAGAAATAATCAATGTTCTCATATGCTGTCAATTCATCAAACACCGCCACATTCTGCATCACGATGCCGATATCCTTCTTGATGGCGTAGGCGTCGGGAGCCATGGGCTGATCAAAAATCCGTATCTCGCCCTTGTCGGTTTTGAGCAGGGACAAGATGCAGTTGATGGCCGTTGTTTTGCCGGAACCGTTGGGGCCCAGCAAGCCAAAGATTTCACCTTCATTCACCTCAAGTGAGAAATGATCCAATGCCGTCAGGTCTCCATAACGCTTGACCAGGCCTTTCACGGAAATGACCATGATGATGACCTCCTTTTCCATAATCTGATGCCATACCCCAATTGTAAGCGCGTCGACACGCCTGTGGAAGTGTCGGGAATCAGGCATTGATGTGACAATTGTCATGATGTTCCGGATGAAACATGAACCTTGGTGCGTCAGATGAGCCTTGGTTCGTGATGTTTCAGATGAGCCTTGGTTTATGATGCTTCAGATGAGCCTTGGTTCGTGATGCGTCAGATGAGCCTTGGTTTATGATGCTTCTTATGAATCTCTAGAGCAATCACAAAGGAATAATGATACGATATTGCCATAAACACAGAGACGGATTTAGAGCGGGGGGCCGATTGCCATGTCGGGATTTTCCGATCTGCTTGACAAGGGATTCCTGTTTGCCTGCTGCCTTGCATTCTTCCTGTGCCAACCGGATTTGGACGCAGGCGTCGTGCCGATGATCCTTGCCGTGATATGCAGCGGCCTGCTCAGCTTTTTCGATGATTCGGGCAAAAAGACAGCCTTGGTCATCCTTTTTGCCATATCGTCATGCTTCATGCCCACCCTGGTTTTTTTCCTTCCGCTGATTCTGTATGATATGTCATTTCGCCGCTTTCACGCCGTGGACTTTTTTTGCGCGGTTCCGCTGGTGCTGTTTTTCACCATTGTTTCCCTCCAGACAGGGGTCGTCATCGCTATTCTGGCATTCACGGGCCTTCTGATGAAATACCGAATCGAAGCCCTGACGGCATTGAATGCAAGATATCGCGAGCTGAATGACACAACAGGGGAAATGACGAAGAAGCTGAAGAACCAGCACCGGGCCCTGCTTGAAAAGCAGGATGATGAACTGAACCTGGCTACGCTCAATGAAAGGAACAGGATTGCCAGGGAAATTCATGATAATGTCGGACATCTGCTGTCCAGCGCCCTCCTGCAGTCGGGAGCACTGCTCGCGGTCAATCGGGATGAAGAAGTGGAAAGACATCTTGAGGCGATGGGGGGCACGCTTGCCGAGGCAATGAACAGCATTCGAAGCAGCATACACAATCTCCATGAAGAATCCGTCGATCTCTTCGCCCAACTGCAAGGACTCCTGAAACCGTTCAGCTTTTGTGAAATGAGTCTTGATTACCAAGTGTCGAATGATCCGGAAATAAAGCTCAAGTATGCTTTCATCGCCATCTGCAAGGAAGCATTGGCCAATATCATGAAGCATTCAAACGCGACGCACGGTTCCATTGCACTGAGGGAGCATCCTGCCTTTTACCAGCTTGTCATCAGGGACAACGGCAATATGAAATCCAACCGAACTGGCAGTGAAGCCATGAGAGCCATCCATCCGGGCAATGAAGCCGCGAAAGCCGTCCATGCTGAGAGTGGAAACATGAAAGCCATTAATCCGGAGAGTGGAACCATGAAAACCATTCATACCGTCAATGGCATGGGACTGGCAAATATCACGGAGCGCGTGCACTCTTTCAACGGTCATATCAATATCACAACGGACAATGGCTTTGAGATATTCATTTCCATCCCGAAGGAGGGATTCTGAATGCGGGTCCTGGTGGTCGATGACGACTGGCTGGTTTCCTCCTCGTTGAAGACGCTGCTGGAGGCGGACGGGGGCATGAAGGTGGTGGGAATTGGCAGCAGCGGGCAGGAGGCCGTTGCATGCTACCGGGCTTTGAAGCCCGATGTCCTTCTGATGGATATCAGGATGGACGGCATGACCGGGCTGGAAGCGGCAGAGAGAATCCTTCTGGATGATCCGCAAGCGAAAATCCTTTTCCTGACCACGTTTTCCGATAATGAGTATATTCTTAAAGCCTTTCAAATCGGTTCAAAAGGGTATCTGTTGAAACAGGACTATGGCAGCATCGTCCCCTCCGTCAAGGCGGTGTTCATGGGTCAGCGCGTTTTCGGCAATGACATCATCACGAAGATACCGGGGCTCATGAACGACAGCAAGCCGGGAATCAAGGGGTTCGATCTGACTGACAAGGAAATCGAAATCACCACGCAGGTGGCAAACGGCCTGTCGAACAGGGAGATTTCCGAAACCTTGTATCTGAGCGAAGGAACAGTGCGCAACTATATCAGCGTCATACTGGAAAAGCTGCATCTGAGAGACAGGACACAGCTTGCCATATTCTATTACAGGCATTCCTGAAAATCAAAACGGACCTGCCAACGCGTCAGGTCCGCCTGTTGAAATGCTTTTCTTACGGCCGGTTCAAACAAGGGAAGGGTGTGGATGGCATCATTTCAATTCAGGGTGATAATGATCTTCAATTACAGCATCCGACGCCTTATGTCCCGCAGCATTTCCATGGTGGTGAACGGCTTTTCATTCTCCATCTTGGGCAGGAACAGGAACACGGTTGCGAGACGGAGCACGACCGAGAGCATGAACACGATCATGTAGTGATCCGGGACGGTGCCCCAGAGAGTGATGCCCCGCGCCGCCACGGTATCCTGGATGCCCTGCAGCAGCACGCCCCCTGTCAGTACGCCGAGAAAAGCGCCCGCAATCGATGTGATGGCGGTGAACACGGCCACATAGGAGGGGCGCTGCGCCTGTGGAGAAACACGCAGGAGGATGTTCATCACGTCCAGGCCGGATGCGCCCCATACCAGTCCTCCGACGGCGTTGAACAGGAAAAGGGTAAGCGCATTGCCCTCCCTTGAGAACAGCCAGACAATCGGATTGATGGCTGTGGCCAGGCAGGAGATCCACAGGATGGGCTTGTTGCCGTAACGGTCCATCAGCCGGCCCCAATAGGTGAGGACCAGGACGGAAAAGACGGCGCCGGTGACCTGGCTGCCCAGCGTCACTTCAAGGAAAGAGAGTTTCAATGGCCCCAGGGCATATCGGATGAAATAAGGACCCGCGATGTTTGCCGTGAATGACCAGACCGTCCAGAAGAGCAGGAATCTGAAGAAGGGCCGGTCCGCAATCATGCCGGCGAACACTGACCGGATCTTCACACCGGATTCCGTGTGCATCGGGACATCTTCCACCCCTATGAAGCAGAGCATGTCCATCACCCCGAAAACGCCGCCCATGATGAAAACGACGGCGTAACCGCTGAAACCGGGCATGACGTCAAGGAGCCGCGCGATCAGCAGTCCGAACGCAACCGAGAGGATGTTCAGGATCTTGTCGCGCTGCGACAGCCAGCGCCCCCGGATGTCGATGGGGATGATGTCCGCCATCCATGGGGTGAAACATACGTTGATGAAAGACCCGCCGACGGAAGAGATCCCGATAAGGAAAATGAGGCTCCAGATGCGCAGCCAGCCGGGCTGGACGGGAATGAAGAAAGGGATGAGTCCGACAAGGACCCAGAGCGCCCGTGAGAATACTCCAAACGTGAGCATGTAGGCCTTGCGCTTTTTTGTGTGACTCACCAGCAGGGCGGCGGGGATCTGGAGAACCGTGCTGAACAGCGGGATGGCCGTAAGTACCCCGAAAAGGAGGTCGCTGGCGCCAAGTGCTCCGGCGAGGCCGGTCAGGGCAGAGCCTCCGGCGATGGTGCCGAAAAAGGTGCCGCACAGGTTCGCAAGAATCATGAAACCGATGCTGCGGCGGATATTCGGCAGAATTCCCGCTTCCTGGTACAATGCCGTGAAAGGTGATTTCAGGAGAGGTCTTGACATGCATGCCCGCCTTTTCTTCGCCGAAAGACCCGTTGCCGCATGACGACAATCGGGAGTGCTCCGGCAGTTCATTGCGTTTGAATGCTGGAATTGTATCGGCATTCATTGCCGGGACCAAAAGGCGATGGTGCTTCGGTCATCCCCATTATCCGCCACTTGGGGCAAAAGTGTCAATCCGGGCCGAAGCATCCGGGCCGAAGCATCAACGGGGGTATGAGTCGATGCGGGTGGCGCATCCAGTCCTTTTGGGGACTTTATTCGCACATTTTTCTTGTTTTTCATCACTCGGCTTTTTACGATGCTTGACAATCCGGAATAATGTAAACACAATGAACAAGGGGCTATCTTGCGCATCCTGCCCATTATTCCTTTCAGAGTCAATCCTCAAGATCTATCCTCAAGAACTATCATCAGGATCTTTTGAACAGGTTGGAAGGGGGAAACGTCACATGTCACTTGCAGGGAAAACTGCCATTGTCACGGGTGCCGCCCAGGGAATCGGTTTGGCCATCGCCCGTGAACTGGCGCATCAGGGCGCCCGGGTAGGCCTTTTCGACTTGAATGAGTCCAAGGCTCAGGAAGCCGCTGCCGATCTGAACAAAGAGGACTGCCATGCGATGGCCGGATATGTCGACGTCTCAAGTCTGGACAGCGTCAAAGCCATGCTTGAATCGGCAGCCGGTCAATTCGGCTATCTGGATATCGTCGTCAACAATGCCGGCATCCTGTCTTCCACACTCGTGCAGGACATCACGGAGGCTGAATGGGACAAGATCCTGAGTGTCAACCTGAAGGGAACGTTTTTTGTCTGCCAGCAGGCTTTCCATTACCTGAAAGATCGTCCGCATCCGCGTCTGATAAATATGGCGTCCGTCGCCGGCCGCATGGGCGGGTACGAGAGCAGCATGGCCTATACGGCATCCAAGGGCGGGGTCATATCATTGACCTATGGCCTGTCCCGCCAGTATGCGCCGCACAGGATCACTGTCAACTGCATCTGCCCCGGGCCAACCGAAACACCGATGGTCCTTCAGTGGACGCCTGAACAGATGGCTGGCCTGACGCAACGCATCCCGCTTGGCATGTTCGGCAAACCTTCGCACATAGGCAGCGCGGCAGCCTTCCTCGCAAGCGACGAGGCCGAATTCATCACGGGCGTGGCCTTGAACATCAACGGAGGAATGTATGTCGGATGAACGACACGTCCAAGCCGACAAGCTGTTCAGGTATGGCATCGTCTGTGCACTGGAATCGCTGCCGGACAGCAAACCGGCTGTTTTCAGAGGCAGCATCGAAGAGGTGGCGGCATCTGCCCGCGCAGCCGGATACGATGCGATGGAACTGCATATGCGCAATCCGCTGCAGCATGACGGCCGATTCATGAAAAAAGTCGCTGACGACAATGGCTTGGCGTATTGCGCGATTTCGACCGGTCTTGAATACCTGAACAACGGGCTTTCGCTTATCAGCGACGACGCCGGGGTCCGCGCTTCCGCGGTTCTGCGATTGAAGGAGCACATCGACCTGGCAGCCCGGCTGGATTGCCTGCTGGTCGTCGGGTCTATGCGCGCCCATATTCCGGATATGGCTCAGCGGTCCCGTTACGAAGCCTGGCTGACGGAAGCGCTCCTCGAGCTGGCTGCCTATGGCCGTGGGCAGGGTGTCAACATTGTGCTGGAGTCGATCATGCGTTACATGAACAACTACCTGAACACTGCGCCGGAGACGGTCGATTACCTGCGCAGGCTGGGCCAGCCCAACCTGACCCTGCACATCGATACGCACTCGATGCATGTGGAGGATCCGGATTCCGCATCGGCCATCCGCTATTGCGGCAGTGAGATTGGATATGTGCATTTTTCCGACAGCAACCGACGCTTCCCTGGCGGCGGCAATATTGATTTCAAACCAATCATCAAGGCGCTGGCTGATGTCGGCTATGCCGGCTTCATCGGCATTGAATCCGTGCCTTGGCCGGATGCCATGCAGTGTGCACGGCTTGGACTGGAATATGTCCGGGCGCTTGAAACCTGTGTCCGGGTCGAATCGGTTCGTTGAAAAATGGTGAAAACGCTGACGGAATTCTGCACAATACTTATATGAAGACAAAAAAATGCTGACAAAATCCTTGCAAAATTCTGACTGGAGGAAATAGCATGGCGGTCAATCAATTTCTGCGCTGGATGACCTCATCCACCTCATCCGTTTACTGGCATG